>NZ_RJPJ01000010.1:0-81668 GCF_003943395.1 Streptococcus oralis
ATCACAGATAAAATCACAGATAAAGGAAATTCCTAACGGAAATGATAAATAACTTACATAGAATTGGAACTGAAACAAATAAAGAATCTGTGAAAATAATAATTTGGATGGATTATTTAAATTCCACAATATTGGTAATACTGTTAAAGCTATACTTATTACTCCCATCGAAACGCTTGCAGTCAACTGTACTACACACATCAATAAAAGTAACATAATAAAATAACATTTTTGTTTATCTAATTTTATAATCATTGATATTAAAACATCTTTAAAAATTAGTAAATTCACTTAAAATATTTTCTAATTTTAAAGTAGCTTCCTCCCATCCTCTCTTTTTCATATCTTTAGTTGCTTGCGTGGCTATGGATAAGCGCAAATCATGATTTCTAATCAATTTTATTATGTTTGTTGCCAAACTAACACTATCTTTTATCGGAGATAAAAGTGCATTCTCGCCATCAATTGCATATTCAAATACACCACTATAGGCTGTTGAGACTAACGCACAGCCACAAGCCATACTCTCTGCTCCTGTCAAACCAAAACCTTCATCAATTGTTGCACACAAAAAAATAGACGTATCGTTGTATATCTTTTGCAATTCCTGTTGTGTAGCTTGTTGAGTATAATTAAAATATTCTGGTAAAAATACTGGTCTACTAGGAACTCCAAAAATATTAACCTCTATTTCCGGATAAATTTTCTTAACTTTCTTAATTGCATCTATCGCATAAGAGATTCCTTTATGCTCTCCTTCATGATATAACATACCTAGATGAAATGGATTTCGTTTCTCTATAGGATTTAGCAAATAAAAAATTTCTGTATCAATCGGATTAGATACACAAAAAACTGGAGTCTCTGTATAAGATTGGACTATGTCACATAACCACTTAGATACTGTAATATTAAGGAATCCATAATTATAAGTTTCAATAACTTTACTTTCTGGAAGAAGCCATGTTTCAAAATCTTGGATTAGATAACATTTTTTCCCATATTTTTCTGGCATTTCTTTTACAATATTAGCAGTTGTAACCGCAGTAGCAAATATAAAATCTGCTTCAGGAAAATCTCTCCCATCTAAATAAGGAGTCATTATTTTACGAATAGTTGGCTTCAGTTTAAACCAACTTGGATTTTTTTTGCCACGTATATTGCCTACAATTGATTTGATTTTACAATTCTTAGTAACTCTGTTCCATACATTATTGGTTAAAAAAACAAGGGTTATCTCATGACCTCGTTCAGACAACCTATTTGCGTACTCAAAAATAATTTTATATCCTCCCGTAGGAACAGTGCTTATCTCAGGTAGACAAAAAGTTATTCTCATATTTAACTCCTAAATTTCTGTAATTTTACTTAACCAATTACTAAAAGAATAACGGTCAATAATATCTTTTTCTAATTGAACATACGGCTTTTGAATAAACTCATCTAATTTGATATCTTTTCCTTCCTCCCAAACTAAAATATTATTTGGGTGATAAAAATCATAGTTAATAATTTTTTTATTATTTGTTATTAATTTTTTTTTATAAAAAATGGATTCCATTGCTCTAAGGGTTAGACCATCCTGTCCCTTTTTATTTAACTCAACGATAACATTCGAAGCTAGTATGTTATCCAAGACTTCATCATAAGGGAGTAATTTATCCATAACTTGAATTCCCTCAAACTCAGAATCGGAGCACTGTTTTTTTACACCAAAAACATCAAATCGATAACTATAATTATTTAAAACTATCTGCTTAGCTAAGCTTTTTAATTTTGGCAATCTTCCTTTATCTGCACCAATAAAATAAAAATCATACTCAATATCCAATATATCTCTTTTCTTAGTTGAACCTAATACATAGAATTGTTCTACAAATTTTAAATTATAGTTTTCAGAATATGTCTTATCAAAGCAATAAACATCATAATTCGAATTCAAATAGTTCACTTGCTTATTCGGAACATTCCATAACCATAATTTCAACTTTGAACTACGAGTCTTATGTGCATCTATATACTCTAATAATTTAAGGGAAATAGCATTGTCAAATACTACTATATTAGTATAATCCGGTAATTTTCTAGACCATTCTTCTAACCACCAATTATGGAATAAAAATCCGGGCAATCGTTTTGCAATTGCTCTAAAATTGTGCATAAAAACATTCGAAACTTTTTTGTACGGTGTAAATATGTCTACATTATTAAAAATTATATTACGTTCTAAAAATTGTTCAAATGTATCTATTTGTTCAAATATTATTAATGTTTTTTTTGATTCCATTTTTTTATTTTTGTTAAAGTTAATTTTAATATTACAATTAATTTCAATAATCGAATGCGATAAAATACATATTTCAAAAAATTAGGATAATTTCGCAAATATTTTATAGGAACTATGTTTGCATCCAGTTCTGCAAGTATCAACCTAAAAAGTTGAGTGTCTTCCTGATTCTCTTCATACAATTTCATTAAAAGATAAACCAGACCATTATTATAATAGGATTTAGACAGGAAGATATCATCTGAAACCATAAGAGATGAAACATTAAAAATTTTTTTATGAAATTTATACACATCACTAAATTTTTTTTCAGACCAATGCTTGGTAATAGCCGCATCATTCCCAATAAAATAACAATAATACACTTGTGTTGTTAAATAAATTTTTTTAGCAGATAAAATTAATTTATAGACCGTTCCTAAATCTTCGTAAAAATATCCTATAGGAAACTCTATTCCGTTCTTCTCAAACAATTCTCTTTTATATATTTTGTCTGTAGCAAAACTTGTAATCCCTTCAATACTTAACATGTTTTTAAATGCATCTAAAGAATTAAAGTTTTTTTCTTTGCATTGTACATTTTTCAACTCATCTCTTTCAGAATGAAACATTTGCATTCCGAATTGCAAAATATCATAATTTTGTTCCATAATCATTTTACTTAAATTTTGAAACATATCTTTTGTAATCCAATCATCAGAATCAAGAAAGAATACGTATTTTCCATTCGCATGAGAAAGACCTGTATTACGAGCCTCTGATAGCCCACCATTTTCCTTATGAATAACAGAAATAAAATAATACTTCTGGGCATACTCTTCACAAATATTGGGTGAGGCATCTGTACTGCCATCATTTACTAGAATAACTTCATATTTATCCCATTCCTGAGAAATGACGCTATCAATACAACGTTTCAAATATTTTTCAACATTATATACTGGTATTACAATTGTTAGCAATATATTTTGTATCATCATAATCATCCTTCACTTAGTAAATAAGTTTTTAGAAACTTTTTATTGCGTAATCTTAGTAGAACTGATATTGTGTAAATCTCTAATTTTTTAATTAATTCATTTTTATATAACTAATGTATTTCGATACAAGATTCAATTCTTGCGAAATTAGAAATTCCTTTCATTATTATATTCATAAACATAATCAATGACTGACTAGCACCTGAATTTCCTGTTAAATCATTGACTCCAGTTAATATTGCTCACTTATAAATAATAATCTTAAAGATGGATTTCTCTACAGTTTCTAATTAAATTTGGAACTTATAAAAACATTGAAATAATCTGTATTTAATTATTTAGTGAACTATACACTATCTTGGTTTAGCCAACTAACAACATCAAAATAACGGTGATAAGTTTTCAAATCAATGCCAACGTGTCCTTGCTTTTCAGCTGATTTAAAATGAATCAAGGAAGGTAGGTCACTGTAATTTTTTGAAGAGAAGATAACCTTACTCTTGTATGGAAGCTCTTCAAATTCTTTCATCAATTCATAAGTACAAATATCATTATTATTGAACTTAAAATACAAATTATCCCAAATGATCAATTAATATAACTTATCACTATTAATAGTCAACCAGACCGGTTTTTGATTTTCTGTAACAAGATAAACTTTATTCACCCAAGGAGCAAATCTTTCTATCTCTCTAACCAAAACTTAAACGTTCTCCACTAACAGTATGCTTCATCGAAATTCGTATTATTTTCAGATGTTGTAAAAGCAGAGTCATACTTGCTATTTTTAGCCCTCCAATCAGGATCGCGTTCGTCAACTCAGCATACAACAAAATCAATAGGAAAAGCCATAATACTAAGCTCATTTCATCCTTAATTTATGACGAATAAATTCAAATGTCCATTTCTCTTTTTTTAATTTCTTTAACATTGTTGATTTAACATATTCCCAATAGAATTTATTTCTTGTCACCTCTACTAGCTCTTGCTTAGAAATTTTCTCTCCAATAACTAATTGATTTGGTATAACATAAAATGAATTGACTAGTTTAAAGTCAGGGCATTTAATCATTCTCTTTTGGAAATGTGCGTATAGAGGACGCTTAACCACTATATCATCATTGATTAAATTTATTGATTCCAAACCATTTTCTTCAGACCAAAAATAATAGCGTTTCGATTTATTTTCGCCATATTCCCGAAATGAGAAATGACTAATATCAATATCATCAAAAAACTTATCTTGCAGTTGTTTGAAACGAAATTTTTCAAAAAGCTTTTGGATACCTTCTGACTCATCAAAAATAAAATTTTGTTCACTAGTATAGACATTGTGATAATCTAATCGATAGTCTGAACCTTGCCCAGACATAAAAATACGATTAACTTCTCTTGAATTCTTAAAAATTTGAAGATGACCTAAAAGACCATATCGAGCATAATCATTTGTGAAAAAGTTATACTCTTCCAAGAATTGATAGATATCACCAAGTAAGACATCTGTATCACAAAATCCCCAATATTCATATTCTTTTAATTCTTCTTCAAAGATAAACCCATAAGCAACCTTATAGTCACATAATTTATACGGAGTTTTGAGAGAAATTTCAAAATCAAATTTAGACTGTACTTTCTCTCTTAAATCATCAAATGAAAGAGTCTTAAATTCAATATTCTCAGCGTTCAAAAGTTCAAATTGGTCAACCTTTTGATCCGTATAAATTAAAAAATTAATCTTTTCATTACGCTTAGCAGTCAATAAAAAATATGGAAAGAATTTTGGTAATTTCCCAAAATAAGGAATAATAAGTCTTATTTTTTTCATTTAGTTAAATCCTCTCCACCTCTATTCAACCAATTAACAGCATTAAAATAACGGTGGTAAGTTTTTAAATCAATTCCCACATGACCTTGCTTTTCAGCTGATTTAAAATGAACTAAGGAAGGTAAATTACTATAATTCTTTGAAGAGAAGATAACCTTACTCTTGTATGGAAGTTCTTCGAATTCTTTCATCAATTCATAAGTACAAGCATCATTATCATTGAACTTGAAATACAAATTATCCCAATGAATTCTTTCTAAACGACGGTTCCATTTTTGAGTTGCTTCTTCCTCATCTGCATAATGTAAGAAATGCAATTCGATATCGTCTAAAAGAGCCAGGGGATAGGCATTATCAAAGTCTTTGACATATTTTGATTCCTTAACAAATGTCAAAGGGATATTTCCACTTAAATAGTGTTTTAAATTCTTGAGCATTTTGATGTAGTCAGGAGAAAAGACAAACATGCCTACAAATGGAGTTTGATAAGGCAAGCCCAATTCCTGATAGACTTTCCCAGCCCAACAATTATCACAAATGATCGTAAAATTTTTATTCTTAAGTCGTCGTCTTGGGATAAAATTAATAATTGGATAAACGATTGGTTTTAATTTATTCTTAATTTTTTCAGTATTCATCTTAATATTTTTTATACAACTCCGAGAAGTTCTTAATGTAACTCTCCAAAGAAAACAATTCTCTTTGTCTTTTTACTGATGCTTGGCCAAATTGGTTTCTTTTCTCTGGATCCTCCACCAATTCTTGAATGACTTTTGATAGTTCTGCAGGCTGATTTGGAGTGGCCAGCAAGCCATTTGTCCCTTCAGCAACCATTTCACAGACACCACCATGACGGTAACCCACTACTGATTTGCCACATGCCATCGCCTCTAGTACCACTGTCGGTAGAGGATCGGGATTGGTGCTTGGCAAGACAAAGATATCAAACATATTATAAAGCTCAGTCGTATGCTCATAATAGTCAATTCGTTTGATTTGTGAGGCTACACTTGATTTAGCAATCGTAGACTCAAGTTCTTCAACTCGCCACTCTTCTCCCGCAAAGGCACTTCCTGCCAGAAAAGCGATGGAATTGGGATACTGCTCTAAAATCGGCGTCACTGCTTCTAGAAAATCTCCCTGTCCCTTCCAAGCGTTGACGCGACCTACCATACCAATGACAAGAGACTCTTCTGGGATAGCAAATTGTTCACGCACTGTGCTTGCTTGCATGGGATGATAGACAGCATTGTCCACTCCGTTATAGATAACCTGGACCTGTCCTTCTTTGATGAAGGGAGACTCATTGACATGACTGGCAACTGCTTGAGATACCGTTACGATCTTATCCGCATAACGGCCCATCAAGAAGTTGATAAAGTCAGAAATCGCTTTGGGTTTGACGATAATCTCATGAACATGCCAGATTAAGGGGAGTTTTACTTTTCTCTTGAGATAGATTCCTTCCAGAACGGCTGTCGTATTGTTATGAACAAGATCTATCCCATTTTCACGCGCATATTGAGCGATTTTTTGGGAGTAGCGTCGATAGGATTTCAGGTATTCTAAAATTCCCTTAGGATTGAAGTATTTTCTCCGTAAAATCGGATAATCCAGCACGCTGACCTGAGCTCCAACTTGACGCAAGGCCTCGACTAAAACACCATCATTTGGTAGGATGACGTGAGCTTCAAATTCTTGGCGATCTAATCCTTTGATCAATTCCAGTAAAACCTTATCTGCTCCATACATTTCTGCACCAGCATGCAAGTATAAAATCCGTTTCATTCTTTACCCTTTAAACACTTCTTCATAATCTGACACAATCTTTTCCCACGTAAATGCATCTGCAATTCGTTGGCTAGACTTTTCGTCTAATTCCAAAATCGCACCTTCATCAAATCGTTCTACCTCTTCAATCACACGCGCCAACTCATCTTTTTTCCAGTAAATAGCCCCATCTTCACCAACTTCTCGGTTAAAACCAACATCTAGCAACAAATTAAGCTTTGTGGATGCTAGGGCTTCCAGTAGAGAAGGGTTGGTTCCTCCAACCTCATGTCCATGGAAATAAGCAAAAGCATTCTCGCGAATATACTTGAGTAATTCTTGGTCATAGACAGTACCAACAAATTTGACTCTCGGATCTTTTTCGAAGCCTGTATCCTTGAGCAACTGATCGTAAAACTTATTTTGTTCTACATTTGTAATGAGAACAAAGTCTTTTTTAGAATTAGACTTCATAAATTCACGAATCATGGTTTCATAGTTGTTTTCGGGAACGAATCGTCCCACCACTAGATAATAGCCATTTTCGCTTACTCCCTTTTCACGATACCAGTTTCGAACTTTGGCATCTTCTGATTTCAGGCTTGAGGGGGTAGTATCTGTACCATAAGCGATATAGGTCGTCTTAGGCTGATACTGTTTATAGGCCTCTTGGATATATTTTTCGATATTTTTGCTATCACAGACTAATAAATCTGCATGTTTGACCATCAACTGTTCCGAAAATTTCCAATACTTCCGAACTGGCAGGCTCCATTTAGCCCGGAGCCACTCATGACCATCTGGATTTACCAGTAGTCGGCCTCCGATCGAACGAATTTTTTTCTTAAGTCCAGAAATAAAAGGCCCGATACGACAAGCTAGAATGTAAAAAATGGGAGCCTCGTCCTTGTTTTCCTTAGCCAATTCAATAGCCTTATTGACCGCTGCAATATCGTAAGCGACAGCACGAGCCGGTCCGATATTGGGCACATCAATGTTGAAACAAATGGCTCCATTGTGCTCAAACTGGTCATCCGTGATACCAGATTTAGCTGAATTCTCACGCATACAAGCAATATAGTATTGTATGTTGCTGTCTTTTTGATACTCGGTTAATTTTTCAACAAAGGTTTCAAATCCTCCATACTTGGCAGGAATCCCCTTTGAACCAATGATATAAACTGACTGTTTCATCTCTCTCCTAACAAGACTGAAGGGCAAAAATCACTTCGCTCCATCTTTCATCAATACAACTTTAACTGTCTTCAATAAAATCTCAATATCTTTCCAAATTGTCCAATCGTCTATATAGGCCACATCTAATTTGACAACTTCATCGAAATTCTTGATCTCACTTCGTCCACTGACCTGCCATAACCCTGTTATGCCAGGTTTAAAACTTAGACGACGTTTTTGTTCTGGGGTATAGTGTTCATACTCGTCCACTGTTGGTGGTCGTGTACCTACCAAACTCATATCTCCCTTTAGAACATTATAAAACTGTGGCAGCTCGTCCAAGCTAGTCTTCCGTATAAAGCGACCAATTTTCGTGATACGTGGGTCATCATCCACCTTAAACATTCCACCCTGCATGGTATTTTGTTCCATGAGTTCTCTTTTTTTGTCCTCAGCATCTACACACATGGAGCGGAACTTGTAAAAAGTAAAATGTCGTCCATTTTTTCCTATACGCGTCTGAGCAAAAATAGCAGAGCCCCCATCCTTTCGAATCAAAGGGACCAGTACAACACTGACTAGACCACATAGTATCAGTCCTACCAATGCACCCACTATATCAATAATCCGCTTAGCAATCACGTGACTAGTCTTATAAAATTTTGTAGAAAAAGTCACAACGTTTAATCCTGCCACCTCACGAATTTGCTTGTTACGTGCCAAACTACGATCAAAAGCATTTAGATTGACTGTTACGTCAATTCCCATCGTTTCAAACTGAGAGATAAGCTCTCCAATATTGTATTTTTCACTTGGAAGATTGATAAAAACTTCATCGACCACCTCATGAGTCGCAAAGTCTACTATCTCCTCCTCTGCTACTACCTTTAAAGAATTATGCTGAAAATCTGGTTTGTCTAAAACACTGACAGCTACCAACTCCCCAACAACCTCATTTGATTCTATTAATCTATCCAGTACCTTTTCGGCACGAGAAATTGCTGTGAGCAAGAGAATCTTCTTACTTCCTTTAAAATTGGGGTAAGCTCGCTTCCAATACCACTTGATAAATAGGTTTAGCACATAGACTAAAAGAGCATGTAATGTAAGGAAGTAAATCATGCCTCGTCTGGAAATACTAAATCGATCTTCTAAGAAAAAATTAGAAATACTAATCGCTAGCGCAAAGAATAGGATATATTTCAATGTCTGGACAAGCTCAAGCAAATATCCCCTTTTAAAGAAATCCTGTCCATAATCACTGATATAAAAGACAAAATAGTGGAGGATATAAAGTACAATAGCCGTTGTTGGAACGATCTCCGTTTCTCTCACGGCACTAAGTAGATAAGTCACTAAAATGACAAGAAAACTCTGGATTATGGCCAATGAAGGCTTTACTACTTTTCCATTCATCTCTATCCCCCAACCTATTTCTTATTTTTTTCTGTAATCTCAATAATTTCCATAAGAACCATATTTGTCTACTGAAGTATCGAATTTATTCAATACAACTCCTAAAAACGGCTTCCCTGTGTGTTCCAGTTGTTCTTTCGCTTTTTGAATATCCCGTCGATTTGTTTCACCCGCTGCCGTCACTAAAATAGAAGCATCACATTTTCGCGTAATGATAGCTGCATCAATCACGGCACCGACAGGAGCAGTATCTACAATGATGTAGTCAAAATATTTACGCAAGGTTTCAAGCATTGTACTGAAATTCTTACTTTGAAGAAGGGCTGTCGGATTCGGTGACACAGAACCAGCCTGAATCACAAAGAGATTTTCGATAGTGGTATCACAAAGCCCCTGTGATAAGTCTGTGGTCCCTGATAAAAATTCTGTCAAACCTGTAATCTTATCCCTTGTTTTAAAAACGCCTGACATAACAGAATTGCGAATATCTCCATCAATCAGCAGCGTTTTGTAACCTGCACGCGCAAAAGCCCAAGCGATATTGGTGGAAGTCGTTGATTTTCCTTCTTCTGGTTTCACAGAAGTGATAGAAAACACTTTCAAATCATCTCCACTTAACTGTAGGTTCGTGCACAAAGCGTTATAATATTCCTCTGCCTTTTTTACAAAATCCAATTTTGCCTGTGAGATTTCTAACGTTGGCATAACTTCCTCCTATTTCATTTTATCCAAATCTGGAACGACTCCTAAAAGTGGAATTTGTAGTACATCTTCAACATCTTCAGGACGTTTCACACGGGTATCGAGTAACTCAATCAAAAGAACAGTAATTACTGTTACGACGGCTCCTCCAAGAAAACTAAACAAGGTGTTGCGTCGAACATTTGGAGAAGAGGGAGTCGTAGCTGGTCGCGCTTCTTCAAGTGTCGTTACATCAGATACTCGCGTTACAGCGATAATCTTTTCTGCAGCAACTTCTCGTAGAGAATTAGCGATGCGACTGGCTTCCTCTGGTTGTTTATCCTTGACAGAAATTGAAACAATACGAGTGTCGGCTGGTACAGTCACTTGAACTTTGCTAGCTAACGTTTTTGCTGGCATATCCAATTTCAAATTTGTCGCTACCTTTTCCAATACATCCTGCGAAAGGATAATCTCGCGGTAGTCTTTTACCAGATAAGATCCTGCCTGCAAATCCTGATTTGTCAGCCCCGGCTTATCTCCTTGATTACGGTTGACTACGTAAATTCGCGTGGTACTCGTATATTCTGGCTTAACAATAAAAGTGCTATATGCAAAAGCTCCCGCACCTGTCACAAGTGCCACTAATAAAATTATCAGCTTGCGTTTCCACATGGTTTTAAGTACTTGAAATACATCGATTTCTATCGTATTTTGTTCTTTCATCATTTCTCCTAAATTAGTTGATCCATTACAATTTTTCGAGGATTGTCTATAAAAAGTTCCTGAGCCTTCGCTTCTCCGTATTTTTGAGTAACAAGGTCATATGCTTCTGCCATATGAGGAGGTCTACCATCTAGATTGTGCATATCACTTGCAATCACATGAACCAAATCACGCTCCAAGAAATACTGCGCTCTTTTTTTCATGAATTTATAACGTTCTCCAAAAAGTTTGGGCTTGAGGACATGTGAACTATTTACTTGCGTGTAACAGCCCATATCGATCAGCTCTCGAACGCGTTTTTCATTATTTTCAAGAGCATCATAGCGCTCGATGTGGGCAATGACTGGAGTAATTCCCAACATCAAGATCTTGCTCAAGGCGCTATGAATATCGCGGTAAGGGGTGTTCATACTAAACTCTATCAAGGCATAACGACTATCATTGAGGGTCGGAATCCGCTTTTTTTCCAGCTTATCCAGAACATCTGGTGTGTAGTAAATTTCAGCCCCGTAAGCAATGACCAAGTCACTCGCCACTTCCTTAGCTATTTCCCGAACCTGAAGAAAGTTTTCTGCTATCTTCTCTTCTGGAGTTTCAAACATGCCCTTGCGACGGTGAGAGGTAGAGATAATGGTTCGCACCCCCTGCCTGTAGGATTCTGCCAAGAGAGCCTTGCTTTCCTCTCTTGACTTGGGGCCATCATCTACATCAAAGACAATGTGCGAATGAATATCAATCATTTCATCTGCCCTCCAACACGTCTTGAATAGCAGCTTTGACAGATGCAAGGCTACTGTCGTTAATTTCCATCATATAGAGGTTACTATCTGGCATCGCATAAGAAGGAAGGTCCATCCGTCCCGTACCTTTCAAATCTTGCGAATTCACTTTGTAAGTTCCACCGCTTTCTAACTGAGCATTGACCAAGTTCATCATGGTCTCAAGTGGCATGTTTGTTTGGATAGAATCTTGCAAGCTATCAATGATCGTACTATAATTTTTCAGTGCTTCGGTCGACGTTAATTTTTGAAGGATAGCCACAATCACCTTTTGTTGATTGCGCCCGCGGTCACGGTCACCATCTGCCAGGGAATAGCGCTCACGAACAAAACCGAGGGCCTGTTCTGAATCAAGATGAACATTGCCCACAGGGAATTGAAACTTCCCGTGTAGTGCTGTGAATTCCTGATCATTATAAACATCTACCCCACCCAACAAATCAATCAATTTCAAGAAAGAAGTGAAGTTCAATCGCACATAGTAATTGATATCCACTCCATAGAGATTTTCTAAGGTGTGAATGGACGAATCAACTCCATAAATGCCCGCATGAGTCAATTTATCTTTTTGATTATTTCCACCATCTGCGATTGGTACATAGGCATCACGCGGCGTTGTGGTCAAGAGGATTTTCTTGGTATCTCGATTGACAGTCATCAGGATATTGACGTCTGAACGCGACACTGAACTAATCGGGCCATAGGTATCAATTCCACTCACATAGATATTGAAAGACTGACTCTTTGAAGTTTTAGGAGCTTCTACTTTTTTAGTGAATCCCTTAGTATAAATCTTTTTTATCTTCGATGCGTAATCTGGATACTCTGACTCGATGATGTTTTCAAAGACACTATTTAAGACAATGGCCTTGGTATCACCTGCAATCAGACTCTTGTAAGCCGCCAAGTAAGACGAACTCTGATTGACCATCAAATCGGTATTCTGACTTGACTTGATATCAGCTAGTAGTTTTTGAATATTTTCATTATCAGTCCCAGTCGGTGCTGTTACACTCGTCAGTTGCGTAACATTTCCAATCTCACTATCTGCTAAAACAGCAACACTGATAGAATATTCTGAGTAATTAGAAGTCGCATTTAAACGATTGGTCAGTCCAACAAACTGCTGTACTGCAAAAAGTGAAACAGAGCTCACAAGGATAGAGAGCACCAACAGAAAAATAGTAAATTTTTCAGCTTTTTTATAGACAATCAAGAGCAGCCCTACTAAGGCAACTAGTAGAACTAACGCAGTTGCCACTAGATTAAGATATCTAAAAGCAAGGATATTGTATTTAAAAATCAAAAACAATAAAAAGCCAGCCAACAATAGATAAATAGCTAACAAGGCTATGTTAACGCTTCGCTTTACTTTCCCCGAGCGAGATCTCTTTGAACGTTTCGTCATGACACTCCCCTATACTATAATAATTAAAGTAATTATATCACAAAAGTAGGACAAATTCCATTCATTCCCACAATTCTCAGCGTTTTCATTCCTTTTTTCTTAGCTATATTTTGAAGTGGCCGCTTTCATTATTTAGAAGCTTGAGCAAACAAAAATAAGGTCCCTTGCAAGAGACCTTATTTAACTTTTTATTTGATATGATTTTCAAATTCTTTTTGGCTCTTTTCGATAGCCTTTTTACTCTCTTCTTCCCACTTAGTCTTGGCTTCATCAAATTGTTTCTTGGTAACAGGATCTTTTTGCAGTCTCATATACTTGTAGTTATTTCCATCGCCTTTGATTCCCACTAGAGAGTAAGCACGTGTAAATGGAGTTACTTTGGTTACAGAGGCCGTACCACCATTTGACATCGTAGACATGATCAGAGAATTATCAATCATCCAAGCTTGAGCTTCAGCGTATTTTTCATAACGCTTAGCGACATCTTTATTCTCAGCATCTGCTTCTTTCAGGAGTTGTGTATAGGTATCGAGTCCCAAACTCTTAATGAGCTCTTGGTCTTCCTTGGCATCAAGACCAAAAATCTTGAGATAGAAGCCAGTTTCAGCATTGAAGGGATCTAGATAAGTTGATGGATCCTGGTAATCACCAACCCAACCATCAAAGTTTAGGTCGTAGTCACGAGCTGCTGGATTTGGTGCTAGGAAGGCAACATTTCCAAAGTCATCTGTTGAAAGTTGTTGAACATCAACGATGACATTGTCAGAACCCAATACTGTTTCAAGTGTCTGTTTAAGTGAATTCATCCCAGAAACCGCATTTTTATTGGCTTGATCAACTGGGACGTCCAAATGAATCGGGAAGGTCACCCCTTGGGCTTCCAATTCCTTTTTAGCTTCCGCAAATTTTGCTTGGGCCTTTTCCTTGTTGAAGTAAGCATCTTGAGCATCTGCCAAATTTATACCTGACCACTCAATTCCATAGTTCACAAGCTTAGAAGCTGTTACTTCTCCAAAGGTCTTATCTCCCACCTGGACAAATGTTGGGGGAACAAGGGTATTTCGAAGGGTCTTACTTGCCGCTTCTTCTCCATTAGATTGGGCAGAGTAGGTCGTACGATCGATAGCAAAGTTAAGCGCCTGACGGAAGTTTTTATTTAAAATCGCTGTTTGCGTTGAGTTCTTTTGTTGATCTGATGTTTTTGCAGTATGGTTATAGGCTTTACGGTTAACGTTAAAGTTGAAGTACCAAGAAGTCTTGTCCTGCAAGCTATAAACGATATTGTCTTGGTATTTTTCTTTCGTCTTGGCATAGCTCGAACTATTTGGATAGACTCCTGCAATCGAGTAAGCACCACTTTCAAAGTTTCGAATCGTCATCTCCTGATCAGAGCCATCAAAATAAGCTAACTTAACTTTTTCAATGGTTACTTTATCATGGTCATAATAGTGTGGATTCTTCACATACTCGATTGAAGATTTTGATGTGAAATCTTTTAACAGATATGGACCATTATAAAGGATACTGTCTGGTGTCAAGGTTCCAAAATCTTTATCCTTTGATTTCAAGAACTCTTCGTTGACTGGGAAAAGGATACTATTGGTTGTTTTTGAGTTCCAATAAGGTTCTGGCCGTGTCAAAGTATACTCGACTGTGTAGTCATCCAAGGCTTTGACACCAACTGTTGTGAAGTCATTGGTCGCACCTGTCACATAGTCATTCAATCCCTTGATAGAATTTTGAATGAGATCCATGGCTTGCCCCTTGTTGTCCGCAGCATATTTGATCCCAGCGACAAAATCCTGAGCTTTGACTGAAGCATATTCCTCACCATCAGCCGTATACCACTTGGCATCTTTTCTGAGTTTGTAGGTATAGGTCAAACCATCTGCTGAAACAGACCAATCCTCCGCAAGAGCAGGTACGAGGTTCCCATAGCTGTCATTTTCAAGCAAACCATCTACGAGATTGGTAATAACGGCAGTGTTATCCGCATAATAATCTAGAAGATAGTTAAAAGTTGTCAGATTCGCACTAAATGTTGATGAATAAGTGCTAGTATCTGTGTTGGACTGTCCACATGCAGAGAGCATAATCCCTGTCGCTAGGACTAGACCTGTCCCGATTAGTCTTTTTTTCATTTTGATCATCATCCACTCCTTTATGTCACTTTTTATAACATAGGCATATTTTATCAAATTTATCCTAAATTGTAAAGTTCCTAGTTTTACGACGACTGCTGTCTCCAAACCAGAAAAAGGAAGGACAGATTTTCTGCAACTTCCTTTTCTGTTTATAGATTACTTGACGTGTTTTTCTAGCTCTTTTTGGTATTTGGCATTTGTTTCGATTTTTTCTTTCTGCCATTTCTTGAGAGCTTCTTCGTATTCTTTTGTAGTCACGACATCATTTTGCAACTCCAAGCCTTTAAAGACAAATGGGTCTCCCTTGATTCCGACTTGAGAGTATGCTTTTGTGAATGGTACAGTTCGGCTAACAGTTGGAGAACCACCTGAAGAAGCAACTGGGATTAAGAGTGAGCTATCTGATACCCAAGCTTGAGCTTTAGCGTATTTCTCATAACGCTTATTGAGGTCGCTGGTTTCAGCTGCGGCATCATCCAAGAGTTTCTTGTATTCGTCTAGACCGACCTGAGCCATCACTTCTGGATCTTTTCCGCGAGTGATCCCCAAGTGTTTAAGGGCAGAACCCTTCTTAGCATCAAGAATGTTTAGGTAGGTAGCTGGGTCTTGATAGTCTGGTCCCCAACCAGTTCCGTTCAAGTCATAGTCTTTTTGGGACGGCACCTTGGCTTGAGACGTAATGCTCATTTTCTCATTATCTGTCATTTGAAGGACATCGACAATGACATTCTCTGTACCAAGTGTTGACTCGATAGACTGCTTGAGTGAGTTAGTCTGTTGAACGGCAATGACATCGGTCTGTTCAACTGGAACATCCAAACGGATTGGGAAGGTCACACCCTTAGCCTGCAATTCTGCTTTTGCCTTCGCAAAGGCTGCCTTGGCTTTTTCAGGACTGTAAAGCGTATCCTTACCATCAGTAAGGGCTACATCTTTCCATTGATCTCCATAAGAAACCAGCTCTGCTTGTGCCAACTCTCCAAATGTCTTTTCACCTACTTGAACGTAGTCATGAGGTACTAGGCTGTTACGGATAATCTTGTCCGCACCTTCTTCACCATTCAACTGAGCAGTGTAAGAGTGACGGTCAAGGGCAAAGTTCAGCGCCTGACGGAAGTTCTTGTTAAGAAGAGCTTCTTTGGTTGATGTTTTTTGAGCTTCGTCTGTTTTGGCTGTTTTATTGTAAGACTGGCGGTTTACGTTAACAGTGAGGTAGTAGCTTGTCGCTTCTTGTGGACTGTAAACAATCTTATCTCCGTACTCTTTTTTAGTTGACTCAAAGTTTGAGCTTGTTGGGAAGAGACGAGCTGTTGTATAGGCACCTTGTGTAAAGCTACGAATCAAAGATTCTTGGTCAGATCCATCGTAGAAAGTTAGTTTGATGTTGTCAATCTTAACATTGTCCTTGTCCCAGTAGTTTGGATTCTTTTCATACTCGATGACTGATTTTGAAGTCAATGATTTCAAAAAGTAAGGACCGTTATAAAGAATACTTGATGGTGTTGGCGCACCGTAGTCGCTCCCTTTAGAATTCAAAAACTCTTCATTAACTGGAAGCATGGTTGCAGTTGTGACCTTAGAGTTCCAGAAGCTTTCTGGTTTGTTAAGCGTATATTCAACCGTGTAATCGTCAACAGCCTTGACTCCTACAGTAGAAAAGTCATTGCTTTCACCACTGATGTAGGCAGCCAAACCTTTGATAGAATCTTGAAGGAGAGAAAGGCCGTCTGATTTACCATCAGCTGCATGTTTCAGACCCGTAACAAAGTCCTGAGCCTTGACTTCAGCATACTCTTCTCCCTCAGAAGTATACCATTTTACACCCTTACGAAGTTTGTAGGTATAGGTCAAGCCATCTTTGGATACAGACCAATCTTCTGCAAGCGACGGAATCAAGTTCCCGTATTTATCGTTTTCCAAGAGGCCATCGACAACGTTGGCTATAACGTCAGAAGTTGAGCTCTTGCTCGTCACGCTGTAGTCCAAAGATGATGGATCTATTGCATAGACATAAGAAAATGTCTTGGGAGCATCAGCTTTCTTTTCGTTTTGCCCACAAGCAGTTAACAGAAGGGCTGCACTCAAGACAGCACCTGCTCCTAAGAGCCACTTTTTCGATTTCATAAGTAATCTCCTTAAAGATAGTGTTTTCACCATTATACCCTATTTTTTCATAAAAGCAAGAACTTTCACCAGATTTTTTAGAAAATTCTAACAAATATTTTTTTAAGATTTTTCTACACAATTTTTAGTAAAAAACCTCAAGCTTCAAAGGCTTGAGGTTCTCTCATTTCAGTCAGTCATTTCCACACAGAAGGCATCCCATGGCGCCAAAGCTTGTTCCTCAACTGCTTCTTGAGCCACAGTATTTTCAATCAAGACAGATTTCACTTTTCCTTCTACCGAAAAATCTTGTTTTTCATTGGACAAATTAGCCACGACTAGGAAACGACGGTCTCCGTCCTTGCGGATATAGGCAAAGACCTTGTCAGCCGTATCAAGTAGTCCAAAGTCAGCTCGAATCAGCCAGCTATTTTCCTTACGGATCTGAACCAGCTTCTGATAGGTATAGAAAATAGAATCTGGATTTGCCAGTGCTTCTTGAACATTGATTGCTTGATAGTTTGGATTAACTGCCAACCAAGGTTGACCTGTTGAGAAGCCAGCATTTTTACTCTCATCCCATTGCATCGGGGTACGGGCATTATCACGTCCGATGACACGGATACTATCCATAATCTCTTCCATCGGAACACCTTTTTCAAGAGCCTCACGCGCATAGTTGAGAGATTCAATGTCTTCTACCTGATCCAGTGTTTCAAAAGGATAATTGGTCATCCCAATCTCCTCACCCTGGTAGATATAAGGTGTCCCTCTCATGAGATGAAGCAGGATTGCAAAGGCTTTAGCAGATTTTTCACGGTATTCTTGGTCATTTCCCCAGATAGAGATGATACGAGGGAGGTCATGATTGTTCCAGAAGAGGGAATTCCAGCCATCCTCAACACCTAACTCTGTCTGCCATTTGTTGAAGATTTCTTTCAACTTAGCAATATTCAGTTCTTTTTGATAGTGCCACTTAGATTGCCCTTCCTGATACTGAAGACAGATATGCTCAAACTGGAAGACCATAGACAATTCTTGACCCTTTGGATCAGAGTAGAGTTTGGCAATTTCTGGTGTCGCCCCCCAAGTTTCTCCCACTGTCAAGAGATCTTTATCCCCAAAAGTTGCCTGATTCATTTCCTTGAGATAGGGATGGAGCATAGGACCGTTATTGACTACTTTCTCATCAGGAATTTTCCCAATCATGTCAATGACATCCATACGGAAACCACCAATTCCTTTATCAATCCAGAAGTTCATCATCTCGTAAATTTTCTGGCGAAGTTTTTCATTTTCCCAGTTGAGATCCGGCTGTTTCTTGCTGAAAAAGTGGAGATAGTATTGGCTTGACTTTTCATCATATTCCCAAGCAGACCCACTAAAGATAGAATCAAGATCGTTTGGTTCATCCCGCCAGATATAGTAATCTCGCTCAGGGCTGTCAGGATTTTCACAGGCCTCTACAAACCAGGCATGTTCATCTGAGGTATGATTGACCACCAAGTCCATGATAATTCGAATATCACGTTTCTTAGCTTCTGCAATCAGTTGGTCCATGTCCTCCATGGTTCCGAAAATAGCAGCAATCGCTTGATAATCAGCAATATCATAACCATTATCATCCATAGGACTGTCATAAACGGGAGAAAGCCAAATTGCTGTGATTCCTAGCTTGGCTAGATAGTCTAACTTACTCGTAATTCCTGGCAAATCACCAATTCCATCTCCATTACTATCCATAAAACTCTTTGGATAGACTTGATAGACTACGGCATTGTGCCACCATTTTTCTTGCATCTTCTTACCTCATTATTTTAATATTCTACAGTCTATGATAGCGCTTTTTAAAAGTTAGTGCAAGCGTTTGCCTAATCTTTTTGATTTCTTTTTTATCTTTATAGTTTCCTATCTTCCAATTTTTTATTATAATGGAGGTCAGAGGTAAAAAAATGAAAAAACAAGCTTTTAGTTCTGAACAATATTTAAATCTGCAACGCGACCACATTTTGGAGCGCATCAACCAATTTGACGGCAAGCTCTATTTGGAGTTTGGCGGCAAAATGTTAGAAGATTTCCACGCTGCTCGCGTTCTTCCTGGTTATGAGCCTGACAATAAAATCAAGCTCTTGCAAGAATTGAAAGAGCAAGTTGAAGTTGTTATCGCCATTAACGCAAGCAACATCGAACATTCCAAAGCACGAGGTGACTTAGGCATTTCCTATGACCAAGAAGTTCTTCGTTTGATTGACAAATTCAATGAGCTGGGAATTTTTGTTGGCTCCGTTGTCATCACACAGTACGCTGGACAACCCGCTGCAGATGCCTTCCGAAATCAACTTGAGAAAAACGGAATTGATTCTTATCTTCATTATCCAATCAAAGGATATCCAACTGATATGGATCACATCATTTCTCCTGAAGGTATGGGGAAAAACGACTATATCAAAACCAGTCGCAACTTGATCGTCGTAACAGCTCCTGGACCAGGTTCTGGAAAATTGGCCACTTGTATGTCCAACATGTACCACGACCAAATCAATGGTATCAAGTCTGGTTACGCTAAGTTTGAAACTTTCCCAGTCTGGAACCTGCCCCTTCATCATCCAGTCAATTTGGCCTACGAGGCTGCCACAGCTGACCTTGACGATGTCAACATGATTGACCCTTTCCATCTCCAAACCTACGGAGAAACCACTGTCAACTACAACCGTGATATCGAAATTTTCCCAGTGCTTAAGCGCATGTTGGAACGTATCCTAGGAGAGTCTCCATACGCTTCACCGACAGACATGGGTGTCAACATGGTTGGTTTTGCTATTACAGATAATGAGTCTGCTATCGAAGCTTCAAAACAAGAAATCATTCGCCGTTACTATCAAACAGTCCTTGATTTCAAAGCCGAAAAAGTTGGCGAATCTGCTGTCAAGAAAATCGAGTTGCTCATGAACGACCTCGGTATCACACCTGCAGACCGTAAGGTTGCTGTTGCTGCACGCCAAAAAGCAGAAGAAACTGGTGGACCTGCTCTGGCTCTCGAATTGCCATCTGGCGACATTGTCACTGGTAAGAACTCAGAACTCTTTGGCCCTACAGCTGCTGCCTTGATCAATGCTATCAAGAAATCTGCTGCTATCGACAAGGAAGTAAAATTGATTGAACCAGAAGTTGTCAAACCAATCCAAGGCCTTAAAATCAATCATCTAGGTAGCCGCAATCCACGCCTGCATTCAAATGAAATCCTGATTGCTCTTGCCATTACAGCTATGGAAAATCCTGATGCTGCGCGCGCAATGAAGGAACTTGGTAACCTCAAAGGAAGCGAAGCCCACTCAACCATCATCTTAACAGACGAAGACAAGAATGTCCTTCGCAAGCTAGGTATCAACGTAACCTTTGATCCTTACTACCAATACGATCGCTTGTATCGGAAATAATTAAACGAGGCTGGATAAAACTCAATTTGAGTAAAAATCCAGTAAATCTTTACATGATAAAAGATAAAACGCATAATATCAAGGCTTTTGAACACTTGATATTATGCGTTTTTATGATTTTTTCATCCTCATTTATTTCAATGAAATTGCCAACTCGACAGTGGCTCCTCCTTGGTCTGGATTGAACAGGGTCAGACGACCACCATGCAAGAGAGCTACCTGCTTAGAAAAGGCTAAGCCGATTCCATGATGGGGATTAGCTGAATTGCGGCTTTGATCACTCTGATAAAAGAGCTGTTCCGCTCCCCGCAGCATCTCCTCTGAAAATGCAGGGCCGTTGTTCCAGATAGCAAAAACCAACTGATCCTGCTGCACTGATACCATCAGCTTCACTTCCTTTTGATCCGGGTCAGCATGTTCAAGCGCATTCAGTAAAATATTGAGCAAAGCCCGTTTGAGATAGTCCAAATGAATCGACAAAATCAGACTAAGATCACAATCTTCTTGGAGATAAAAACAATAGCTTTCCTGTTTGCTAAACAGTGCCCAGTCGTCCTGTAGATCAGCCAAAAAGTCCCCTAAGGAAAGCTGACTGAACTTATTAGAATCAATCTGAAAAGTCTTAGCGTAATCAATCAAAGAGCCACAATACTCTTCCATCTTGTGACTGGCCTGCAAAATTTCAGCAGCATAATCTGCCTGTGGTTGGCCCAACCGCGCCAACTCCAATAGCTCAGCATTCCCCTTAATCACAGTTAGGGGCGTCTTCAAATCGTGCGATGTCGCTGATAGCTGTAAAATCAACTCCTGATTATGCTGCTGCTCTCTTTCTAGAAGACGAGCATTTTCTTGGTGGCTGATCCGTAAATCGCTATAGACTTCTAGCATTTCCTCAATCCGAAAAAACTGGCTTTGATTTTCTTCTAAAAGCTTCTCACTCTTTAGCATTTTTATTTCCCTGTCGATTTTTCGGAGCAATTTCAAAATATGATAAAAAGTAATCAGCAGCAAGCTCCCTGCCCAAAAGAGCAAGGTGAAAAGAACGTAATCACTTCCTTGCGTAAATTCATAGCCTATAAGCACAAAAATCAAAACATGAAAAAAGACGATTTTTAAACTGGTTGTCCAGACTAGGCTTTTGAAATTTCGGGTTCTAATTGCCATCTATAGCCTACTCCTCTCACTGTTGCGATTGCTTGCAGCCCTTCTTGTTTGCATTTTTGACGAATCTGATATACGTATTCTGAGATGGATCGAAGCTGTGTTTCTGAACTTTCTGGGTAAAGCAAGATATGCAGGTGTTCAGCTGAAAAGGTCTGCTTGGGATTGCTAGCTAGTAAATGCAGCAATTTAAACTCTCGCTCTGAAAATTTCAAGACTTTACCAAAACAGGTAACTTCATAGCGCTCTGGATAAAATTGACAAGAAGCAATTTCAGAATATCGCTCCTCACGTCTTTCCTCCCTCCGAAGATGAGCTCTGACACGCGCCAGCAATTCTTTGGTTCCAAAAGGCTTGACAATATAGTCATCTGCTCCGCGAAAGAGTCCTTCCACCTTATCCGCCTCCAATTCCTTAGCCGTCAGAAAGATGATTGGACACGAAAGATGAGGACGAATGTAGGAACACAGCTCAAAACCATTAACAGGCTCCATCATCACATCCAGCAGAATCAAGTCATATCCGACAAAATGTGTCAGCTCTAGCTCTTCTATCCAATCAAGCGTCGTCACATCATAAGCATCGAGCTCTAGGACGTTTTTCACCAGTTTCAAAATGCTCCGGTCGTCA
Organism: Streptococcus oralis; assembly: GCF_003943395.1. Classification (GTDB taxonomy): domain Bacteria; phylum Bacillota; class Bacilli; order Lactobacillales; family Streptococcaceae; genus Streptococcus; species Streptococcus oralis_BF. Next base: position 22,524 of record NZ_RJPJ01000010.1, read on the forward strand.
TCAACCACCAAAATACGATACTGTCTCATGAATTCCATTATAGCATACCTCTAGCGAACATCTCGTTTCAAGGTTAAAAATATAGCAGAGCTCCAAACTAAAGCTAACCATAACAGCTGTATTCCCAGCCCTGATAGATCTATTGACTGCTGAAGCCCTTCATAGTCAAAAAGATTTAGGGTAGCCAGATCGGGCAGGTACTTTGCCTCCTTGATGAACGTTGCCAATAAACGGCTGAGACCAATCAAGAGAGGAAAGAGCACCGACACTGGCACAACCCAAGATTGAAAGAGCAAAGCGAGGCCGGCAGCTAAAAAAGCCAGAAAAAGATTGCTGAGAAGACCAAAAGAGCTGTAATAAAGGAATTTCCCCAGCAAGGACCAGCTAAAGTCTAGGTCAAAACGAGCCAGCATAACAAAAAAACAGCTGCCTATCATGATACTGTAGAGAACCAAGAGCAGCAAGACCAGAAAAAGGAATTTCCCAGCCAACCAAGCCTTTCTATTTGATACGGTTAGAAAATTCGTTCGCATCCCAGACTTGACAAACTCCTGGGCAAAATAGAGGGAAGTAAAGATGACGATGACAGGCTGCGCCAGATAGAGAGCATGCAGAGCTTCACTCAGAGCCTTTGTCTGGCCAACTGCTGTCTGACTGTAGTCAAGATTCATCAGAAAAAATGGAACGACTACCAGAGCCGCCAAGGCGGCACCAAGAGCGAGATAGTAAGAACGGAACTTAATCCATTCACTTTTAAGCAGAGCTTTGATCATCAGTAGCGCCCTCCTAAATCCGTCTTCAAAAAGCGCAGAGAGGCCATGCCGCCGATGATTAGCAACCATGCAACTAGTATCAAGAGCCCTTGCAAGGGATTGTTAGCATATTGGGAAGTTGGCGTTGCAGCAAACAACTCTCCTGCTGGCTGTGGCAGATAAGCTCCCCAACTCGTGTGAGCTGCCAGGTAGTTTCCCAGATTATAGATTTGGGGTACGAGAAAAAGCAGAGGAACTAGCATGGTCCGAGCCAATAAACCTAACAAAAACGAAAGGATTCCCAATAAGGTCAGAGATAAGGTTTTCCACAAAATCAGACTCCAAGCTGCCTGATTGAGCAGAATCGGATCAAGCCCTTCCTTTCCTAAAGCCAGGTGCATGACCATATAACTAAAGTAGATCGATAAAAAGCTAGCGGCAAGAGAAAAGCAAGCAAAGGTCATGAGTTTCCCCACAAGCAACTTCAGGCGGTTATTACAGGTCAAGAGACTGGTTCTCAAGCTATGAGACTGAAATTCCATAGCTCCCAAAATTCCAGCTAAGATGACCAAAACCATACCTGCCATTGAGGCCCCATTGAGGCCTAGATATTCCAGCGGGTCAATGGCTTCTGCCAGACCGGGAACCGTCTCAGGTGTGGCAGTCAAGCCAATAAACAAATACTGTCGACCCTCCAGCCAAGATACGGCAGGCACCAAGAGCAGCATGAAGGCCATACTCACTCTGAAAGCCTTGGTTGAGCGGATTTTCAACCATTCTGAATGCAATAAGGACATCGTTTCTTTCATCTTAAACCTCCTCTGTCAAATCAAAGAAGAGATCTTCTAGACTGTCTGAATCTTGCAGCACCTCTTCCAATCGCCCATGCTTAACAATACGCCCATGATGAATCAAGACTACATCATCTGTCACCATTTGCACCTCTGATAGGATATGAGAAGATAGAAGTACCGTTTTCCCTAAATCAGCCTGCTGACGGATGAACTTTCTAAACCACTTAATCCCACTTGGATCCAGTCCATTAGTCGGCTCATCTAATATAAGAAACTGAGGATCACCCAGCAAAGCTGCTGCCAAACCCAAGCGTTGACCTTCCCCTAGAGACAGGCTCGACAGGACGTCCTTTCTCTTATGAGCGATTCCAGTCATCTCCAAAACATCATCAATCCGAGACTTGGGAATAGCATTGCTCGCCGCAATAATTCGCAGGTGGTCATAGACCTTGCGATTTGGCAGACCGCCAATGCCATCAAAGGCTGCACCTACCGTTCTGAGCGGATAAGTCATTGACTGATAGGTTTGCCCATCAAAAGTCGCCGTCCCTGCTGTCATCCGATCTAACCCCAAAAGAATCCTCAAGGTCGAACTTTTCCCTGCACCATTTGGACCCAGAAAGGCTGTAATCCGACCGCTTCTAGCTGTAAAAGAAATATCTTCTAAAATCTGCTTGCTGCCATGCTTTTTGCAGACTCCTTCTATTTTCACCATATGTTCCATACTGAACTCCTTTATCTTTATTTTCTCCAGTATATCCAATCTAGTTCAGAATTAGTTCAGAGATTAAACAGAAATTTCAGAAAAAGTTAATCCACTTTTCAAAAGTCACCTTAGTCCCACTAGAAAAACTAAACTTTTCTTTCACAAGGTATTCTTCTCTCCATTCTTTCTTTATAATTCTGAGGTTTATGTATGGAGACTTTATTATAACGCTAGTCTCAAAAAGTCATTTATCAAACTCCATCAAGAGCACCCTTTATGATATAATGAAAGAAGAAAACTGAAAGGAACGACCATGTCAAAAGAAGTTATTGTTGAAAGTTTTGAACTTGACCACACCATTGTTAAAGCACCCTATGTTCGCTTGATTGGGGAAGAAACAGGGCCAAAAGGAGATGTCATCTCCAACTTTGATATTCGCTTGGTACAGCCAAATGAGGACTCTATCCCTACTGCTGGGCTTCACACTATCGAACACCTCTTGGCCAAACTCATCCGTACTCGAATCGACGGTATGATTGACTGTTCGCCATTTGGTTGCCGTACAGGCTTCCACATGATTATGTGGGGTCGCCATACCAGTGCTGAAATTGCAGCTGTTATCAAGGATTCGCTCAAGGAAATCGCTGAAACTACTACTTGGGAAGATGTCCCTGGAACAACCATCGAATCTTGCGGAAACTACAAGGACCACAGCCTCTTTTCAGCTAAAGAATGGGCGAAACTCATCCTGGAACAAGGAATATCAGATGATGCCTTTGAGCGTCATGTCATCTAAACAAATAAAGGAACCAGCTTATTAGCTAGTTCCTTATTTTTTTCTCAAAATCTTGAGTTAGGCTTTTTCACGAATGACCAAAACGCCATCTTCCATATCTGCTTCCAGATGTTTAGCATCAAGGTTATCCAAGTGGAAATCTGTTACCTTGTCACGGATTTGTTGTTCAACCACGCGACGGAGAGGACGAACACCCATAACTTCGTCATAGCCTTCTTCTGTGATAAAGTCCTTAGCTGCTTGGCTGACTTCCAAATCAATGTCTTTCTTAGCCAAGGTTTGGTTGACTTCAGCCAACATCAAGTCCACAATCTTAGAAAGGTTTTCCTTATTCAAATGTGAGAACTCGATAACTGCGTTAAAGCGGTTAAGGAACTCTGGACGGAAGAATGGTTTCAAACGATCCATCAATTCTGGTTTGTCCGCATCTTCTGTCAAGTTAGCTTCATAGCCAAATCCAGCATTTGATGTCGCGATAATGACCGTGTTCTTAAAGTTCACTGTATTTCCTTGACCATCAGTCAAACGACCATCATCCAAGACTTGGAGGAGAAGGGTGATTACTTGAGGATCAGCCTTTTCAATTTCGTCCAAGAGAATGATAGAGTATGGATTGCGACGAACACGTTCTGTCAAGGTATTGCTATTGTCATCATAACCCACATAACCTGCTGTTGTACCGATCAACTTAGATACAGCTGTGCGATCACTATATTCAGACATATCCAAACGAATGATGGCGTCCTTAGTACCAAACATATCGAGCGCCAATTGCTTAGCAAGCTCCGTCTTACCAACTCCAGTAGGACCTACAAAGAGGAAGCTACCGATTGGGCGATTGCCTTCATCAAATCCTGCACGGTTACGACGGATAGCACGAGCCACTGCTTCTACTGCCTTATCTTGGCCAATCACCTTGTGTTCCAAACGATGAGCCATATCTTTCAAACGTTCGATGTCGGATGCTCCCATTTGTGACACTGGAATACCAGTCATTCGTTCCACAGATTCAGCCACATCGTTAATGCTTGCAGTCACTTTCATGTCTTCTGTGTGGTTTTCGACTTTCTTTTCTAATTCTGCAATACGTGTTTTAGCATTGAGAGCTGCTTCAAAGTCTTCTGCTTCAACTGCTTTTTCTTGCTTGTCTTTTTCTGCCTCGATTTCTCGTTCAACAGCATGAACATCTGTTACAGGATGTTGAGCTGCCAAGTGAGCTGCCGTTACATCGACAAGGTCGATAGCCTTATCTGGCAAGCTGCGTTGTGGAATGTATTGAATCGAATAATCCACTGCTGCTTTCAAGACTTCGTCTGGCAAGATAACATTGTGGTGTTGTTGATAGAGGTCACGAATTCCTTGAAGGATTTTAAAGGTATCCTCTGCTGAAGGAGCATTGACCTTCACTTCGTTGAAACGACGAGCAAGAGCTGCATTTTTCAAGATGGTGTTACGATATTCGTCTTGAGTCGTTGCCCCAATAACTGTCAACTCACCACGAGAGAGAGCTGGTTTGAGAATATCTGCAAGACCTTTAGAACCACTATCTCCACCGATTGAGCCAGCGCCAAGGATTTGGTGAATTTCATCAAAGAAGAGGATAATATTTCCTGCTTCTTTCACTTCATTGACTAAGTTTTGAACGTTTTCTTCAAAGCTACCACGGTATTGAGTACCAGCCTCAAGACCTGAGATATCAATAGAAATAATTTCCTTGTTCTTAATAGCAGCTGGAACATCTCCGTTCACAATTGCTTGTGCTAGGCCTTCGACAACTGCGGTCTTACCAACACCTGCATCTCCGACCAAAACAGGATTGTTCTTGGTACGACGTGAGAGGATTTCAGATGTTTCTTGAATTTCCTTGTTTCGTCCGATAACAGGATCCAACTTGCCCTCACGAGCTTCTGCGGTCAAGTTTCGACCTAGTTTAGCAAGGACACCGTCTTGTTTCATACCTGAAGCGTGTTGTTGCATTTGCGCATCAGATTCTGCATTTCCTGGCAATTGACCAGTTGCACGATAGTGAGCAAATTCCTCAGGTGTCACTTCACGTCCATTAATCAAGTAGCGACGATTCTCAGAACTGTATCCTCGCATACCACCCATCAATTGGTTAAATAAATCATCCATGTTGTTAAAGTTATTAAAGTTGTTGTTCATATTCTTTACCTCGTTTATTCTTAATTATATGCGATCTCTGATATTGACTATCTTTGACCTTTGTTTTAAAAATTTTAGACTAGCTAACTAGCTACCCTACGTATAATTTCTGGTTTTTCTTTTTTACATAAGCCCTCTATAATCTTCTTTTCAAAGTCTGTTAGATTTAACATAGGCCTCACCCCTTTCTAGGGTATCTATCATACATTTTCAAGAAATAGGATCATTGAAAATGAAGTTTTCTAAGGAATTCATTTTCCTTATGTTTCTACTATATCACATTGGTCAGTAAAAGTCAACAGTTTTTTTGACCAAATTTGACTATTTTTTTTAAAAATTTTTGAAGTATTGAATAGATAATGTAAGTACACAAAAAAGCCAGTCCTATAGACTAGCTTTCTTTTCATTCTAATTGAATCTTAACTCAATGCGTCATCCATTGAAAGAACTTCATGGAAGACACGTTGTGTCAATTCAGTTTTTTGTTCTGGAGTGAGGTATTTAGTGTTTACACAGTATCCAGAGATACGTACGATAACGTCTTCACCTGACATGATCTTTTCGTAAACATCGTTCAAGTCCATAACGTTCAAGTTAACGTGTTGTCCACCGTTTTCGAAGTAACCATCAAGGATTGTTACCAAGTTATCAACTTGTTCGTCACGAGTCTTACCAAGAGCACGTGGAGAAACTTGAGTTGTCAATGAGATACCGTCAGCTGCGTAACCAAAGTCAAGGCTAGCAAGTGAGTTCAAGTTTTGCAACCATCCACCTTTAGCTTTGTTAGATGGGTTCGCACCTGGTGAGAAGAATTCAAGTTTAGACAAGTTCACAGAACCATCTTCGTTGAGGTATACACCTTTGTGGACTGGTGAGTTACCAGTTTGTTTAGAGTAAGCAACGTTAGATGTGATTGTCAAGAGTGATACTGTAGCTTCTGCGTCTTTGTAAAGTTTGTGGCTACGTAGACGAGTTGTATAAGCTTCGATCAACCATTCTGCCAATTCGTTTGAACGTGGGTCATCTTCACCCCAACGTGGGTATTCACCGATTGTTTCGTAATCGTAGATGTATCCATCTTCATCACGGATTGGTTTAACAGTAGCGTATTTAATCGCTGACAATGTATCAACAGTGTTAGCAAATCCACAGATACCGAATCCCATGTTGGCACGTTGTTTAGTTGGCAAGAAGGCCATTTGAACAGCTTCGTAGTTGTACTTGTCAGTCATATAGTGGATGATGTTCAAAGCATCTACGTAAGTGTCAGTCAACCAGTCAAGAGATTTTTCAAAGTTCGCTTTAACTGATTCGAATTCAAGAACTTCGTCACGGATAGGATCGATGTCAAATACTTTGTAGTCTTTGTGAACATCGTCGTAACCACCGTTCAAACCAGTAAGAAGGGCTTTAAGAACGTTTACACGAGCACCGAAGTACTGGATGTTGTGGCGTTGATCTTCGTTTTCTGGGTCAAGTGGTGACACACAGCATGAGATACAGCTCATTTCTCCGTATCCGTCTTTAGCCATTGTTGTTACACCTTCGTATTGGATAGAAGAGTGTTTGTGGCTCATGTGCATACAGTAGCGACGGAAGTTGTAAGGCAATTTGTCAGTCCAAAGAACTGTCAAGTTTGGCTCTGGAGAGTTACCGATGTTGTCAAGAGTGTTCAAGAAACGGTAGTCCATCTTAGTAACACGGTGACGACCGTCGTTACCCATACCAGCCATAGAAGTGGTGATGAAGGTTGGGTCACCTGAGTACAATTGGTCATAAGCTTTTGTACGAGCAAATTTAACTGTACGAAGTTTCATAACGAAATCATCAACAAATTCTTGGATTTCTGATTCAGTAAATGTACCACGAGCAAGGTCACGTTCTGCAAAGATATCAAGTACGATTGGCACACGTCCTAGAGATGTTGCAGCACCGTTGATAACACGGCAAACAGCCATGAAGGCGATGTTAACCCATTGGATTGCTTCTTTCGTGTTCATCGCTGGTTTGCGGACGTCAACTCCGTAAAGGTCACCCAAGCGAACAACTTGTTGCAATGCTTGGTATTGAAGGTTTACTTCTTCACGAAGACGGATTGTTTCTTCATCAATTTCTTTAATTGCATTCCAGTCGTTTACTTTTTCTTGCATCAAATAGTCTGCACCGTAAAGAGCAAGACGTGCGTAAACACCGATGATACGTCCACGTGAGTAGGCATCTGGAAGACCAGTTACAGTGTGAGCGTGACGAGCACGACGAATGTTTGAAGTGTAGGCACGGAAAATACCGTCGTTAACTGTTGTTACGTATTTAGTAAAGATTTCGTGAACAGCTGGATCTGGTTCGTATCCATTTTCTTTCAAAGTAGTTTCAGCCATACGGATACCACCTTTTGGCATGAAGTTCAATTTGAAGAGTTCATCGTTTTGGATACCGAAGATAACTTCGTTTTCTTTGTCGATAAATCCTGCAGGGATATCAGCAATAGATGTTGGACGAGTGTCCATTGGGAAACGAGTTTCTTCGTAGTGAGCTTTTGTCTCTTCTACAATCTTTTTAATGTGAAGTGAACGTTCTGTTGGTCCAGCAAGGAAGCTTTCATCTCCATCGTAAGGTGTGTAGTTAGCTTGAACGAAGCGAGAAACGCTTGCTTTTTCTTTCCAATCTACGCCTTTGAAGCCTTCCCAAGCTTTGTCAAAAATGTCTTGTGCTTCAACAACTGTCTTAACAACCATGTTAATGTCCTCATTTTTCTTTCTAGTAACAGTCATCTGTTACATTCATGAGACCAGTATACCATACAGTAACCGATTTCAACAAGCGAAAAAAGGCTTTTTTATCACTTTCTTTTCTAATACAGCCTGTTTATCGGTTCAATCTGTATTATATATTTGAAAAAATGAGTACTCTTTCCCATTTTTTCAGAAAAAAGGGTATAATAAATAGAAAATGACACTAGAAAGGAAGCAAAATGCTCATATTTCCATTGATTAATGATTTGTCCAGAAAAATCATCCATATCGACATGGATGCCTTTTTTGCTGCGGTGGAAATAAGAGACAATCCTAAGTTAAAAGGAAAACCTGTCGTTATTGGGAGCGATCCCAGACAAACAGGCGGACGGGGAGTTGTGTCTACTTGTAGCTACGAGGCGCGAGCTTTTGGTGTTCATTCAGCCATGAGTTCTAAAGAAGCTTATGAGCGTTGTCCTCAAGCCGTCTTTATCTCGGGAAATTATGAAAAATACAAAACTGTGGGACTTGAGATTCGAGCTATTTTTAAACGCTATACTGATTTGATTGAACCTATGAGTATTGACGAAGCCTACTTGGATGTGACGGAAAATAAACTCGGTATCAAGTCAGCTGTCAAAATAGCTCGTCTCATTCAACAAGATATCTGGCAGGAGCTGCACCTGACTGCTTCTGCAGGCGTTTCTTACAATAAATTTTTAGCTAAAATGGCCAGTGATTATCAAAAGCCACATGGTTTGACAGTTATCCTCCCAGATCAGGCCCAAGACTTTCTCAAACAAATGGACATAGCTAAATTTCATGGCGTGGGCAAGAAAACAGTGGAAAGGCTTCATGAAATGGGCATTTATACTGGCGCAGACTTATTGGATGTCTCAGAAGTCACTTTAATCGATCGGTTTGGCAGACTCGGTTTTGATCTTTATCGAAAGGCCAGAGGCATTCATAACTCACCGGTCAAGTCCAATCGCATTCGTAAGTCCATCGGCAAGGAAAAAACCTATGGAAAGATTCTCCAGGCTGAAGAGGACATCAAAAAAGAGCTGACTCTTCTATCTGAAAAAGTAGCTCACAATCTCAGCAAACAAGACAAAGCTGGAAAAATCATTATCCTAAAGATTCGTTACGCTGACTTCTCCACTCTAACTAGGCGGAAAAGCCTCTCACAAGCAACACAGGACGCTAGTCAGATTTCTCAAACCGCCCTTCAACTTTACGAAGAACTAGCCGAAAAAGAGAAAGGCATCCGCCTGCTCGGAATTACGGTGACAGGATTTTAAACCCTCGAGGGGGCATTAATTTAAATCAAATGAGGTTGGAACAAAAGTGTTTCAGCCTCATTCTGTTTTAGAAATACTGCTTAGAACTTGATAACTAATCACTAAAACAGTCCGAGGAACTATCCTAAGTTGTTGACCAGCATTCAGCGGGCCGTATTAGCCTTATTCACATTTTAGACTCTAAAAATTCCTAATTCAAGGAAACTTCTTTCCCTTATTTCCCTCCCCATTTTCCTAAAAACAGTAATGTCTATAAGAAATGGTAAATTTCCAAACTTATACTTGGACTATATTGAGCACTAATTCCAGCACTTCAAACAAAAAACAGTGAGATAAATTTCAAATAGTTCCTAGTAAAAAAAACTTTTTCTCATAAGTGGTAGGGGTTGACACCTTCATTTTTATTTGTTAAACTAGAAAATATAAAAGTACCAACCGGTCGGTTTTTTAGAAAGGACTTAACATGAAAAAAACTATGCTAGAAAAAACAATCGATTCTGTTGAAAAACAAAATCAACGAGTACGTCAACAACAAATACGCCATCACGAAACCATTCAAAAGCAAATAAAACTGCAAATAAAACTGTTTGATCGATTATCACAAGGAGAGAGTGGTATCCGACTTTCTCGTTTGGGAGTGAAATGTGGGTATGCTACAATCACTGGTGGGATCATCACTACTTTGTTTAGTCCTTGGAATGGTTTAGGAATAATGACCATTGGTGGGATTTCAGTTCTCTCAAACTTGTATCACATCAAACGTATAGAAGCAAAATTAAAAAAGTAGAGTGGTTTTCTTAAGAAGGAGGCTTGTTAGACGCTCAAATATTACCTTTTCTTCTTTTTTTGATAAAATAAATTTAATAAAACAGAGAGAAGGAACTCAATGGTCGCAAAAACAGAAAAATCTCAAGCAATGATTGAAAAAATTTTATCAACAGCTTCACAGCTTTTTATTCACAACGGCTATGAAAAAACAAGTGTACAAAACATAGCGCAAACAGCTAGTATTTCAAAAGGAGCCATTTATCACCATTTTCAATCAAAAGATGAAATTCTTTTTGCAGTTTTAAAACAGCGTTATCAATTGATGGAAAAGGAATTGCTAGACTGGCTTGAATCCACTAGTCATTTAACTGGAAGAGAACAGCTCAAAGAAATCTTTCAGTTTAGTTTAAAAAGTCAGAAAACTAACTACGAAATGTTGAATCACGCGCCTCTTGATGCGGAGTTCATGCTGACTATTATCCGTTACAATCTGCGTATAGGAACTCCCCTTATTGCAGATATTATAAAAAAAGGAATAGAAGATCAGTCCATCCCCCCCATCCCCTTCCCTAATGAAGCGGCCGAAACAATCTTGCTTTTGACTAACTTTTGGGTAGAAGGAAGTATTTTTGAAAATTCTTCCGAAAAAATTGTCGATCGGATTTATTTTTTACAATTTATGCTTCAATCTATCGGACTGGATATTTTTGATGAATCTTTAATCCACGAAATTTTAAGTCAATCAAATTAAATACAATCTTTTAGTTCACGTTTAAAACCCTGGTCAAACAGAGGGCAAGACGACAGAATAACGTAATAAAAAATAAACTAAATAATTATAAAAATAGGATAGTTCCTCCCAAAATGTTTTTTGGCGAACTATCCTATTTTATTCTATTTTCAACTTATACAAATAAACGCACAAAACTATAGAGCAACAAGACACTACCAAGTACAATACGGTATTTACCAAAGAGTGTAAAGTCGTGCTTCTTCACATAGCTGGTCAAGAAACGAATAGCAACCATGCTGACCGCAAAGGCTACTCCCATAGCAACCAAGAGCAAGAATAGTTGACCAAAACTCAAAAGTTGACCGGCTTTAATAAATTTGAAAATCTTTAAAGCGCTAGCTCCAAACATAACAGGAATTCCGAGATAGAAGGTAAACTCCGTTACGACAGAGCGACTTGTTCCATTCAACAATCCACCAACGATAGTGGCACCTGAACGACTTGTTCCTGGGAAAAGGGCAAGGACTTGGAAAAGACCGATGTAAAGGGCTGTTTTATAAGGCAACTTGTCTAGCTCTGTCACTGTTGGTTCAATAGCTTGCGCCTTATTTCGTTTTTCAAGATAGATAAAGGCAACTCCATAGATAATCAACATAATGGCAACTGAAACCATGTTGTGGAAGTTGGCATCAAACCAATCATCCAACTTAAAAACCAATAGCAAAGGCAAGGTTGCGACGAAAACTTTTGACCATAACTGCCAAGTTCGACGAACTTCGACCTTGGTTTTACCAGGTTTGAAGGGATTGAGCTTGTTAAAGTAAATCACCATAACGGCTAAAATAGCACCAAGCTGAATGACAACATTAAACATAGACATGAAGGCTTCATTTTGATCCTTGTATTGTACAAATTCTTCAACCAAAATCAAGTGACCTGTACTTGAAATTGGCAACCATTCAGTAATTCCTTCAACAATCCCAAAAAAGATTGACTTCAAAATTTCAATAAAATACATGCATTACTCCTTTTTCTGTCCTCTATTATAACATAATTTCGGATGTTGCGATAGATTTTTTAGAAGGCGCCGATGCTACCACCGCCTCCACCTCCTGAGAATTCCCCGCCAGAACTTCCACTTCCAGAAGATACGGAGTAGGTGCTAGCTGTGTTTGCGATACTAGCATAGTGGCTCATTTGAGCAGTAGAATGATAAAACATACTGTGCCAGCCATAAGCTACGTAAAGATTGATATCTGGATTCTCAACTTGAATCTGATGAGATTTCATCAAATGACTCACCTTGTCCGCATAACCAAATAAAGTAGCATAGACAAGGAGGCGATTCCAAAGAACAATACTCTCTAATTCTGCCTTATCTAGGTGAGCAATATCGCGAAGCATGTTTTCAAAACTAGTCCAGAGATAGTATGCTTCTAGTCCTTCTTCGTTTAAAACGCCATCACGAGTATCAAATCGGGTCGTCCAATAATAGACGGCAGCTAACATCAAGCTCACAAACCCAAGGATAGGAAGTGGCAGAGAAAGGTACCCGTGAGCATCCAAACTATACAAGAACCAGCCAAAACCAACGAAAGCAGGTAGAAGCGTAGAGACACCTATCATCAATCGCAAGATTTTTTCTCCATTGCTCAGTGGACGATAATAATCTGGAAGTTGCAAAGAGGAAACCCGCTTTCTCACCCCATCCTGCATCTGCTTCAGTGCTTGCTCGAAAGACGACTTAAGCTTACGTCCCGTTTTCTGAATCCGTTTTTCATCAGCTGCTTTTGCGCCTTGGTAAAGACTAGTTGACACTTGGTAATCTGCAAACAAATCTGAAACAAGCACTTCTTCTCTTCCTGAAAAGGCCAAATTAAGGCAATCTTTTTCAAAACTTGCCAATCCTTTTTCTTTTACGACTTTTAAACGTACCTCATCTCCATTTGAGATGATTGAAACATTTCCACGGTCAATCACATCCAATAAAGTGGCCTGAACGAGTTGGTCAAAGGTGAACTTCCCTCCTCCCTTGGTTAAGGGGCTGACTTCCTCTAAAGAAGTGGAGTAAACAGCTTCCGATAAAACCATCGGTTCTAAGTCCATTGGCGGTTCATAGAAACGGTGATTTTTAGCATATTTCTTCGATGGGGAGGTTTTTCTTCTATAAATGCAGTATAAAATAACACTAAAGACTAAAGAAAGCGAGAGTAGCAAAGGGATGATCCACGTAATCAGAGCTTTGCTTTGAGCTTTTTCAGCAGTAATGGATTCCTCTATTTTCTCAAATTCTGCTAAACGATTGCCCTTCAATCCCTGATCCAAAGCTGTTCCAAAATCTTTTCTAGGCCAATATGCATGCAATTCAACCCCACGCTGACGAGGTAGGTTCTGTAAATGAACACGATAATCACCGTCTATCTTTTCTACCTTGCCCTCTGTAAAGAGTTTCCCTGTATGAAAGAACAATTTTTCTGCTCCATTAAAACCCGTTACTCGAAACTCAAATTTTTCGATAGGTTCTGAACTATCCGTCAGGGGCTGCCAATTAAGTTCCGCGATATCATCATATAGAAATAAGAGATTTTTTAGTTGCCATGTGATTACCACTTCAACGGTATCCCCCCCTTGGCCTGGATTATACACTTTTACAGTATAGCCTTCCGATTCTTCTATCACTTCACTATTGACATTTTCAATGGTAGCAGCATTCTTCCATACCTGAATCTTCGGACTGGAATCTATTTCAAAGCCCTTTGGCATCTTACCCGCATGGCCAAGTCCTACTAGTTGTCCATTAAAGTCTTCATCAAAATAATAGACTACTTTCTCCCTAAATTCTGCTGTATTATCTGCATGAATATACAAATCACCTTGATAAGAGCGAATCTTGAAATCAACCGCAAAAACAGAGAGTGGTAAAATACAAAACAAGCTAAATAAAAGCAAGAAAAAAGTCTTTTTCACAACACAATCCCCCTTTTTATCTTTGCTATCATTATATCATTTTTTATAAGTAAAGGCTTACTTGTATTGAAAATCTCACTATTTTTCGATACAATAGAGAGAAGTCATTTTTAGACTAGAAATAGGAGAAAACATGAAAAAATTATGCTTATCTATCCTTGCTAGCCTAGTCCTTACACTGGGATTAGTTAGCCAGGTCCAAGCTGACGAATATTTACGCATCGGGATGGAGGCAGCTTACGCTCCCTTCAACTGGACCCAAGACGATGATAGTAACGGGGCTGTCAAAATTGACGGTACCAACCAATATGCCAATGGCTACGATGTCCAAATCGCTAAAAAGATTGCCAAAGACCTAGGCAAGGAACCTTTGGTCGTTAAAACCAAGTGGGAAGGACTTGTTCCAGCCCTTACTTCTGGCAAAATCGATATGATCATTGCAGGTATGAGCCCAACGGCTGAACGCAAACAAGAAATTGCCTTTTCAAGCAGTTACTATACCAGTGAACCTGTTCTATTGGTCAAAAAGGACTCTACCTATGCCAACGCCAAATCTTTAAACGACTTTAGCGGAGCAAAAATCACGTCTCAACAAGGCGTTTACCTTTATGACTTGATTTCCCAAATCCCTGGTGCCAAGAAAGAAACAGCCATGGGGGATTTTGCTCAGATGCGCCAAGCACTTGAAGCAGGTGTTATCGATGCCTATGTTTCAGAACGCCCTGAAGCCCTGACCGCTGAATCCGCCAACTCCAAATTCAAGATGGTCCAGCTTGACAAAGGCTTTGAAACTGGAGAAGAAGACACAGCTATTGCCATTGGTCTTCGCAAGGACGATAGTCGCATCAGCCAAATCAATGCCAGCATCGAAACCATTTCTAAGGACGAACAAGTAGCTCTCATGGATCGGATGATCAAAGAGCAACCAGTGGAGGCGACAACAACTGAGGAAGAAAGTAGCTTCTTTAGTCAAGTCGCTAAAATTCTTTCCGAAAACTGGCAACAACTCCTGCGCGGTGCTGGTATCACACTCTTAATCTCCATTATCGGAACCATTACAGGTCTTATTATCGGGCTTGCAATCGGAGTCTTCCGTACAGCCCCTCTATCTGAAAACAAGGCCATCTATGGCTTGCAAAAACTACTTGGCTGGATCCTTAATGTCTATATTGAGATTTTCCGTGGTACACCGATGATTGTTCAATCTATGGTTATCTACTATGGAACTGCCCAAGCCTTCGGTATCAACCTTGACCGCACACTGGCTGCTATCTTTATCGTCTCAATCAATACGGGTGCCTACATGACAGAAATCGTTCGTGGTGGTATTCTAGCAGTTGACAAGGGACAGTTTGAAGCCGCAACGGCTCTTGGTATGACCCATAATCAGACCATGCGCAAGGTTGTCCTCCCTCAGGTTGTTCGCAATATCTTACCTGCTACTGGTAATGAGTTTGTCATCAATATCAAAGATACCTCTGTACTGAATGTTATCTCTGTGGTAGAACTCTACTTCTCTGGTAATACTGTGGCCACCCAAACTTATCAATACTTCCAGACATTTACAATCATCGCCGTGATTTACTTTGTCCTCACCTTCACAGTGACCCGTATTCTACGCTTCATCGAAAGACGCATGGACATGGATACTTACACTACAGGTGCTAATCAAATGCAAACGGAGGACTTGAAATAATGACACAACCAATCCTTGAAATCAAACACCTAAAAAAATCCTATGGACAAAACGAAGTCTTAAAAGACATCTCTCTGTCAGTCTACAAAGGAGAGGTTATCTCCATCATCGGGAGCTCAGGAAGCGGAAAATCAACCTTCCTACGTTCTATCAATCTACTTGAAACACCTACTGAGGGGGAAATTCTCTACCGAGGAGAAAACGTCCTTGCAAAAGGCTATGACCTTACTCACTATCGTGAAAAGCTCGGAATGGTTTTTCAATCCTTCAATCTCTTTGAAAACCTCGATGTTCTCGAAAATACGATCGTCGCCCAAACGACTGTCCTTAAACGAGAACGCTCTGAAGCTGAAAAAATTGCCAAAGAAAATCTTGAAAAAGTTGGCATGGGAGAACGCTATTGGCAAGCCAAACCAAAACAACTCTCTGGTGGCCAGAAGCAACGTGTGGCCATCGCACGCGCCCTCTCCATGAATCCTGACGCCATCCTTTTCGACGAACCAACATCTGCCCTTGACCCAGAAATGGTCGGTGAAGTCCTTAAAATCATGCAAGACCTGGCTCAAGAAGGCCTGACTATGATCGTCGTCACCCACGAAATGGAGTTCGCCCGCGATGTCTCACACCGTGTCATCTTTATGGATAAGGGTGTCATTGCCGAAGAAGGCAAGCCAGAAGACCTCTTCACGAACCCTAAAGAAGAACGAACGCGAGAATTTCTTCAGCGCTATCTCAAATAACAAACAAAGACTGCATAAAATATGTAGTCTTTTTACTAACTCTTTTCAAAACAAAAGGCAGATCCACTTTAAGAATCTGCCTGTAAGCCTAGTTTAATCTTCAAATTTTTCATGATTTTTGTCATAAAAATCAATCAAGCCTAGGGCTGTTTCAAATGAAATATTTTTCACTTTTGCACGACCTTGTGCCAAAGCAATAATTGACATTTCACGCGCATTTGTTTCCTTAGAGATACGGTAACCTGTGATTTTCTTATCACGAACCCAGCCAACAACTGATTCTACTTTTTCAAAGTTTGATTTAGCCATGTTCTTCTCCTATTTTGTTCTTTACGATACTGAAATATATCCATTCTTTTAGGATTATCCAAAAAACATCTACTTATTGAAAACAAATAATGAATTGCTATTACTTAGCTTTTAAAGCTGACAATATGCTTGTTCGTATATCTTCAACCCCATCAGGATTTGCTGGTAGGAAGATGGTGTTATTACCCTTATTGTCTGCGAAATTATTCAAAGTATCCAAATACTGATTTGTTAATAGAATAGACATAATCTGGGCTTCCGTGAGTTCAACATTGGCTCCTTTTAATTCTTGAATAGAATCAGCAAGTCCGTCAACAATAGCCTTACGCTGTTCTGCAATCCCTACCCCGTGTAGGCGATCTTTTTCTGCCTCTGCTTCTGCTGCGGTCACAATCTTAATCTTATCTGCTTCTGCAAGTTCTTGCGCAGCGACTCTCTTACGTTGGGCAGCATTGATTTCATTCATTGATTGTTTAACTTCAGCGTCAGGCTCAACCTTCGTAATCAGTGTTTTTACAATGATGTAACCATATGTAGACATTTCTTCTGCTACTTGCTTTTGAACTTCTAATGCAATTTCATCTTTTTTCTCAAATAGTTCATCCAAGGTCAATTTAGGTACGGACGAACGCAAGGCATCCTCAATATAGGATTTGATTTGAGCTTCTGGTCTCATTAGTTTATAGTAAGCATCTGTGACATTGTTCTCATTCACTCGATACTGAGTCGCCACATTCATGGTCACAAAGACGTTATCCTGCGTTTTTGTTTCCACGACAATCTCACTTTGCAATAGACGCAACTGCACCCTGGCCGCAATTCTATCAATTCCAAAAGGTGCTCGTACATGAATACCACTATTACTCAACTTTTGGTATTTACCAAAACGCTCGATAATAGCGACAGACTGCTGCCTTACAACATATACAGAGCTGATAATAATCATTGATGCAATCAGCACTAGAAAAAATAGAACAAGTAAAACATGTAAAACCATGGGAATCTCCCCCTTTCGTCACCATCATTATAGCACCATCATATTCATTATGCAAATAATATGATAGCAAATTTATTTTAGACTAGCATATTATACAAGGTCTCATTTCCGTTCAGATTGATATAAGATGGGTCAAACTTCTCCATTCGATGAATCAAGCCAGCATAATCATGCTTATCAGCAAGAGCAATCCCAATCAAGACTGGCCCTGTCCCCTTGCTGGCCCGTTTGATATACTCAAAACGAGTGATATCATCATGTGGTCCCAAGATATCATTTACAAACTCTCGAAGAGCCCCTGGACGTTGTGGGAAATTGACTACAAAGTAATGCTTGATACCATCGTAAATCAAGGCACGCTCTTCCATTTCTGGCATACGGTTAATATCGTTATTTCCCCCAGAAATGATACAGCAAATTGTCTTGCCTTTGATATAGTCTGATAGAACTTCCAAGGCTGCAATGCTGGCCGCTCCAGCAGGTTCGGCGACAATTCCTTGCTTAGAATAAAGATCAATCAAGGTCTCCGAAATCAAACCCTCATCTACTCCAATAAGAGTTTCAACATTCTGACGAGTTGCTTCATAAGTCAACTGCCCAACTTTCTGCACAGCTATTCCATCAGCAAATTTGTCAATTTCTTTGAGTTTAACTGGTCCTCCAGCCTCAAAGGCAGCTTTCATCGAACGGGCACCATTGGCTTCTACACCAATTACTTCGATAGCGGGATTGGTTTCTTTGATATAGGTCGAAACCCCTGCAATCAGTCCGCCACCACCTACCGGAACTAGTACTGTATCAAAATCAATAGACTCTTTACGGGCTTCTTCAAGAATTTCGTAGGCCACAGTCCCTTGACCAGCTTGAACATGGATATCATCAAAAGGATCAATGAAGGTACGGTTTTCTGACAACGTAAACTCTTGCGCTGCCTTAGCAGAAGCATCAAAGGTATCCCCAACCAACTTGATTGTCACAAACTCTCCACCGAAAAAGCGAACCTGCCCAATCTTTTGTTGCGGTGTTGTGATGGGCATAAAGATCGTTGCAGGAATCTTCATCTCCTTACAAGTATAGGCGACACCTTGGGCATGATTTCCCGCAGAGGCACAGACTACACCACGCTCACGTTCTTCTTTTGACAGTTGAGAAATGGCATAATAAGCTCCGCGAATTTTAAAAGAGCGAACTCTTTGCGCATTCTCCTTTTTCAGATAGATCTTAGCTCCATACTTTTCTGATAAATAATGATCATATTCCAGTGGTGTATTGACTACTACACCACTCAATACTTTGTGGGCTTTCACCACGTCTTTTGCACTTAGCATTGTCTCCTCCTCAAATACTGTTCAAGATAAAAGACGAGTTAGGTACCCCCAACTCGCCTTCTGTTTTTATTCTAAGAATTAGTTATAGATTTTGAAAGCATCGTCATCGTTTTTACCAACGAAAGGCATTGCTTTACGTAATTCAGCACCAACTTTTTCAATTTCAAGATTAGCTGCTTGTTCACGGTAAGCAGTGAGTTTTGGACGACCAGCCTTGTAGTCATTTACAAAGTCATTTGCAAATGTACCATTTTGGATGTCTGCCAAAACAGCTTTCATGTTTTCTTTAACTTGCTCAGTAATCACACGTGGGCCTGATACATAGTCACCGTACTCAGCAGTATTTGAAATAGATTGACGCATTTTCTTGAATCCACCTTCATAAATCAAGTCAACGATCAATTTCATTTCATGAAGAACTTCAAAGTAAGCCAATTCTGGGGCATAGCCTGCTTCTGTCAAGACTTCAAATCCTGCTTCGATAAGGGCAGTCAAACCACCACAAAGTACGGCTTGTTCACCAAACAAATCTTCTTCAGTTTCTTCTTTATAAGTTGTTTCAAGCAAACCAACACGAGCTGCCCCAACACCTTTACACCAGTCCATAGCAATGTTTTTAGCATTTCCTGTTGCATCTTGGTAAACTGCGTAAAGAGCTGGCACACCAAATCCTTCTTCGTAAGTACGACGTACCAAGTGTCCTGGTCCTTTAGGAGCACACATGAACACATCTACATCTGCAGGAACTTTGATAAATTCAAAATGGATATTGAAACCATGAGCAAATCCAACTGCATTTCCAGCTTCCAAGTTTGGAGCGATTTCTGCTTCATACAATTCTTGTTGGATTTCGTCTGGCGCCAAAATCATGATAACGTCAGCCAATTTAGTTGCTTCTGCTACTGTGTAAGTATCAAATCCATCTTCTTTTGCTTTGTCAAAAGATTTACCTGGACGCACACCGATGATGACATCACGACCTGAATCACGCAAGTTTTGCGCATGCGCATGTCCTTGTGAACCATAACCGATTACGGCGATTTTTTTACCGTCAAGCGCTGCTACTTTAACATCTTTTTCGTATTCCATTTGAACTGCCATAGTTTTTCTCTCTTTTCTATTTTTATTGCCTTTTAGGCTGGTTTAACAAATTTAAGTTATTTTTTTATACCCAATGAAAATCAAAGAGCATTAGTCGCGGGTAAATCCAGTTGCTCCCGTACGAGCAATATTCCTAATTCCATAAGGACGGATTACTCGCAAGAGTGCCTCACTCTTCTCAGCATTTCCAGTCATCTGAATCGTAATCGAGCTTGGAGCCACATCCACCACCGTTGCACGGAATGGTTGAATAATAGCCAAGATTTCTGCACGCTTTTCAGCAGGCGCAGACACCTTCACCAAGATAACTTCTCTTTCCAAGTGAGGTTTATCTGTAATATCCCGAATGCGAATCACATCGATCTGGCGGTTGAGTTGCTTGATGATTTGCTCGACCTCATCATGAGAAGCTACATCAATGATGATGGTAATCCGTGAAACGTTTGGATCCTCTGTCGCACCAACTGAGATACTCTCAATGTTGACCTGACGACGAGAAAGGACACCTGTAAAGCGATTGAGGACTCCTGAACGATTTTGTAGTTTTGCCGTTAACATTCTACGCATGGAACTTCACCCCCAACATCTCATGATTGCTCTTACCAGCTGGTACCATCGGTAAGACCTGTTCCTTACGAGAAATATCCACCTCGATAAACATCGGCACATCCTCCAGAATAGCCTCTAGATCTTTTTCTATCGTCTCTGGATTATCAAACTTGTAGTTTTTGATTCCGTAAGCCTGTGCCATCAGCTGGAAGTCAGGAAGAGCGTCAAAGACCGACTCTGAAGTTCTACCTTCATAGAAGGATTCCTGCCACTGACGAACCATTCCTAGTGAGTGGTTATTCAGCATCACGACCTTAATGGGTACCTTGTAGATGTTTAGGATGGCTAGTTCTTGGTTGGTCATTTGGAAACCACCATCACCGACAAAAAGAACCACTTCTTTTTCTGGATTGGCAATCTTGGCTCCTATAGCTGCAGGAACTCCGAATCCCATGGTCCCCAAGCCACCAGATGTGACTAATTGACGTTCATTCTGATATGGATAATACTGGGCTGTCCACATTTGGTGTTGGCCAACGTCAGTAACGACAATAGCATCTCCATTCGTCAACTCACCGATGCGTTCAATAACGGCCTGTGGTTGAACCACGCGTTCTTTCTTATCATAAGAACGAACTCGATTCTTGTCCTTGGTAACTTTTTCAATCCACTTTTCAGTATTGTTATGAACAGTTGGTTCTGCCAGTAGCATCTGCAAGGCTTTCTTAGCATCCCCCACTACAGGAATATCTGCACTGATAATCTTACCAATTTCTGCTGGGTCAACGTCGATATGGGCAACCTTAGCATTTTTAGCAAAAGTCTTAGGATTCCCCGTCAAGCGGTCATCGAAACGGCAACCAATACTAATCATAAAGTCTGCTTCAGTCATTGCAATGTTGGCTGCGAAAGACCCGTGCATGCCTCCCATCCCTAGGAAGAGCGGATGACTTGTTGCAATGGTACCTTGCCCCAAAAGACTAGTGACTACTGGAATTTGGTAACGTTCAGCAAATTCATTGAGCTCCTTAGAAGCTTCCGCATAGCTGATACCACCGCCTGCTAGCAAAACAGGTTTCTTGGCTTTTGACAATTGCTTCAAAATTTTCTTGATTTGCATGTCATTCGGATCAAGCGTCGGTTGGTAACTTGGTAAATTCACCTCTGGTGAATAGATGAAATCTGTCTCTAGAGCTGATACATCCTTTGGCAAGTCAATCACAACAGGACCTGGACGACCTGTCGTTGCGATATGCACGGCTTCCGTAATGATACGGGGAATATCTGCTGTCTCACGAACTTGGTAATTGTATTTGGTAATGGGCATGGTAATCCCCACGATGTCTGCCTCCTGAAAAGCATCCTTCCCAATTCCAGCTCGCGCAACCTGACCTGTAAAGACCAAAAGGGGAACGCTATCGCTCATGGCATCTGCAATCCCTGTAATGGCATTTGTCGCTCCCGGTCCACTCGTGACGACGGCAACGCCCAACTTTCCAGTTGATTTGGCATATCCTTCAGCTTCGTGCAAACAACCTTGCTCATGGCGTCCTAAGATGTGGCGAATACCTTTAAAATTGTATATCGCATCATACAAAGGTAAGACTGCACCACCAGGATAACCAAATATGGTATCAATTCCTAAATCACGAAGTGTTTCCAAAACTAGATCCGACCCCGTCTTAGGAGAGTCTAAACTGATTTTCTCCATTGTTCCCCTTTCTCTTCTCTTAAAAATAGCTTGTTACTATCATACCATTTTTTCAAAAATTTTCAAGACAAAAGAATCAATTTTCTGAATTTTCTATCTAAGAGTGTATTTATGAATTTTTTTCTAATTTTTATTAACAATTTAAACAAAATCGGATTCTTTATTAACTTTCATTTATTAACTTTCTCTATTTTCTTCGATAAGAGACTTTCTAAAATCCTGACTAGACTTCTTTCATTTGGCAAATCTAGACATACAAGATGGTTAAGATAGGCATAAAAAAAGGAAGCCACTAAGTGACTTCCTTTTAGAGCGAGGACTGATTAGTCTTCACCTTTGTTCTTCTTAATGATTTCTTCTTGTACTGACTTAGGTACATCTTCATAGTGGTCGAATACCATCATGAATGTACCACGTCCTTGAGATGCAGAACGAAGAACTGTTGCATAACCGAACATTTCAGCAAGTGGAACGTAAGCACGAACGATTTGGCTGTTACCGTGAGCTTCCATACCATCTACACGTCCACGACGAGCAGTTACATGACCCATAACATCACCAAGATTTTCTTCTGGAACAGTGATAGTTACAAGCATCATTGGTTCAAGGATAGCTGGTTGTGCAGTCTTAGCAGCTTCTTTAAGAGCAAGTGAAGCCGCGATCTTGAAGGCAGTTTCAGATGAGTCGACATCGTGGTATGAACCATCGTAAAGCTTAGCTTTAACGTCAACCATTGGGTAACCAGCAAGAACACCGTTAGCCATAGATTCTACCAAACCTTTTTCAACCGCTGGGATAAATTCACGAGGAACCACACCACCGACGATTGCGTTTTCGAATTCGAATCCTTTTCCTTCTTCGTTTGGAGTAAATTCAATCCATACATCACCGAATTGACCTTTACCACCAGACTGACGTTTGAAGAATCCACGTGCTTGAGTAGAAGCGCGGAATGTTTCACGGTAAGATACTTGAGGAGCACCTACGTTCGCTTCAACTTTGAACTCACGACGCATACGGTCAACAAGGACGTCAAGGTGAAGCTCACCCATACCTGAGATAACTGTTTCACCAGTTTCAACGTTTGTTTCAACGCGGAATGTTGGATCTTCTTCAGCCAATTTTTGAAGGGCAATACCCATCTTGTCTTGGTCAGCTTTAGATTTTGGCTCAACCATCAATTGGATAACTGGTTCTGGAACGTTGATTGACTCAAGGATGATTTTAGCTTTTTCATCTGTCAATGAGTCACCAGTTGTAGTATCTTTCAAACCAACGGCAGCAGCGATATCACCTGAGTAAACAGTGTCAATTTCTTGACGGCTGTTAGCGTGCATTTGAAGGATACGTCCGATACGTTCACGTTTACCTTTAGAAGTGTTCAATACATAAGAACCTGATTGAAGAACACCTGAGTATACACGGAAGAATGTCAAACGACCTACGAATGGGTCAGTCATAATCTTGAAGGCAAGAGCTGCAAATGGCTCTTCATCAGATGCTGGACGAGTTTCTTCTTCGTCTGTATCTGGGTTGATACCCTTGATTGCTGGGATATCAAGTGGGCTTGGAAGGTAGTCAATAACCGCATCAAGCATCAATTGAACACCTTTGTTCTTGAAGGCAGAACCACACAATACTGGGAAGAATTCAACGTTGATAGTCGCTTTACGGATACCAGCTTTCAATTCTTCGTTAGTGATTTCTTCACCTTCGAGGTATTTCATCATCAATTCTTCGTCAGTCTCAGCAACTGCTTCGATCAATTTTTCACGGTATTCTTGTGCTTGTTCAAGATATTCAGCTGGAATATCCTCTTCAAGGATATCTGTACCAAGGTCGTTGGTATAGATCTCAGCTTTCATCTTGATCAAGTCGATGATACCGCGGAAGTCATCTTCAGAACCGATTGGCAATTGGATTGGGTGTGCGTTTGCTTGAAGACGGTCGTGAAGTGTGCTTACTGAGTAAAGGAAGTCAGCACCGATTTTGTCCATTTTGTTAGCAAATACGATACGTGGAACTCCGTACTCAGTTGCTTGACGCCAAACTGTTTCAGTTTGAGGCTCAACACCTGATTGTGAGTCAAGAACAGTAACCGCACCGTCCAATACACGAAGAGAACGTTGTACTTCGATTGTGAAGTCCACGTGTCCTGGTGTGTCGATGATGTTTACGCGGTGGTTGTTCCATTGAGCTGTTGTCGCAGCAGATGTGATAGTGATACCACGTTCTTGCTCTTGCTCCATCCAGTCCATTTGTGACGCACCTTCGTGAGTTTCACCGATTTTGTGGATTTTACCAGTGTAGTAAAGAATACGCTCAGTAGTTGTTGTTTTACCGGCATCGACGTGAGCCATGATACCGATATTACGAGTTTTTTCAAGTGAAAATTCGCGTGCCATGAGGTTTATTTCTCCTATTTATTTTAATTTCTATTCTATTATAACACGATTTTAATAAAAACGGATAGGCAGGACCTACCCGTTCTCAATGTTTTCATGTTATGTGTTGGCTTCAACTTGTAGACAAGTTGAATTGAACTCGGGCTAAAGTTAGCTAGCCGATTTGAGCCGGAACGGGATGCTGTGTGAAAAAGATAAACTTCCTTGTATTCGTCGAATACTGCGTTAGTTTCCTATTTTTACCTTGCATCCTTACCGTTCCTAGCATCATAATTGAACTCGGGCTAAAAGCTCGGAAAATAGATAAGCTTTCCTAGAATCTTTGATTCTGCGTCAAGCTTCCTAATTTTCAGTCGCTTTTTTAACGCCCTTAGTATCTTATTCTTACCAACGGAAGTGTGCGAAGGCACGGTTAGCTTCAGCCATACGGTGAGTGTCTTCACGTTTCTTAACAGCTGCACCAGTGTTGTTAGCAGCGTCCAAGATTTCTTTTGCAAGACGGTCTTGCATTGTGTGTTCACCACGAAGGCGAGCGATTGTTACCAACCAACGAAGTCCAAGTGTTGTACGACGTTCTGGACGAACTTCAACTGGGACTTGGTAGTTAGATCCACCAACACGACGTGCACGTACTTCAAGTACAGGCATGATGTTTTCCATAGCTGTTTCAAATACTTCAAGTGCATCGTTGCCAGTAGCTTCTTTGATTTGCTCAAAAGCACCGTAAACGATTGAAGCAGCTGTACCACGTTTACCGTCAAGCATAACGCGGTTGATAAGACGAGTAACTAGTTGTGAATTGTAAAGCGGATCTGGCAATACGTCACGTTTTGGAGCTCTATTTTTACGACTCATTTCTCTTTATCCCCTTTCCTTATGCTTTTGGACGTTTAGTACCGTATTTAGAACGGCCTTGTTTACGATCGTTAACACCTGCAGTATCAAGTGCACCACGGACGATATGGTAACGTACCCCTGGAAGGTCTTTTACACGTCCACCGCGAAGAAGCACCACGCTGTGCTCTTGCAAGTTGTGTCCGATACCTGGGATGTAGGCAGTAACTTCGATAAGGTTGCTCAAACGTACACGAGCGAATTTACGAAGGGCAGAGTTAGGTTTTTTAGGTGTCATTGTTCCAACACGAGTTGCAACACCACGTTTTTGTGGTGAAGAAACGTTTGTTTGAACTTTTTTATGACTGTTGTAACCAACGTTCAAAGCTGGTGATTTAGATTTTTCTACTTTTGATTTACGCGGTTTGCGAACCAATTGGTTAATTGTAGGCATCTACATTCTCCTGTGTTTTTTTATTTTTGGTGATGATACACTTGGTGACAGCTACCATCTGTGTGTACTTTTGCAACATTTGTCAGCACGTCCCTGTACACTTTTGAGAGACCAAAAGTAAAAAGTACCGTCTATTATTGTAACACAATTTTTCCTTCATTGTCAAGATATTTTTCATTTTTATTCTGATCTTTTAACTCTTTGACACTAGCTTTCACCGCTTTTCTAAACCAGAAAAGGAGGCGATTTACCTCCTCCTTTCTAGTATGGATTTCCTTTGATTCAAGTTATCGTTTCGGAATTTTTTAACCCTTCTTATCAAAGCCAACCAGATTCTTTTGCAATGTTGGCTGCCTCTGTTCGATTACCAGCATCTAGTTTCGAAAGAATATTGGTGACATAGTTTCGGACGGTTCCATTTGATAGATAAAGCTGGTCTGCAATCTCTTGATTGGATAAGCCCTGAGCAATTCCCTTTAAGACAGCGATTTCTTGCTCTGTTAACGGGTTAGGATGCGTCATCACCACTTCCATCAATTCAGGCGAATATTCCTTGCGTCCTTCGAGAACAGTGTGCAAGGTTTGCATGAGGTCTGCAATGCTTCTTTCTTTCAAGACATAAGCATCCACTCCAGCCTTGACCGCACGTTCAAAATATCCGGGACGTTTGAAGGTCGTCACCACAACCACCTTTGTTTCTAGCTTTTCTGCTCGTATCCACTCCAAGACTTCGAGGCCTGTCTTAACAGGCATTTCTACGTCAAGAATGGCGATATCTATAGACTCCTTTTCTAAGAGTTGGATTGCTTCTTGGCCATCCTTGGCTTGTAGGACAGACTCTACATCTGGTTGAAAGGTAAGCAACTGGCACATAGCATCTCGCAACATACTTTGATCTTCTGCAACAAGTAATTTCATCTTAATTTCTCTCCTTATAAGGTAGCCGAACCTGCACTTCAGTCGGATGTTTCTGAATGATCACCTTTACTTCTCCTGAAAAAGGAAGGACACGGTCTCGAACGGTATGGAGTTCATCTCCTTTTAGTGAAGCAAAGCCACAGCCATCATCTCTCACTGTTAGGATGAGTTCTTTCTCAGTTCGTTCTAATTTCAAGTAAGCTTTCGATGCTTTAGCATGCTTGATGATGTTGGTCACTAACTCAAGCAAAATCATGGAGGCCGTTGATTCTAATTCCTGAGTTAGGCTAGCTGTATCTAGTTGGTGATTGATTTCCGTTTCAATTCCTGCAATTTCCAGCATTTTTTTAACAGTCGCAAACTCGGAAGCAAGGGTTCTTGTTTTAAGATTTTCGATAATTGTACGGACTTCATTCATGGATTCTTTACTGATTTGATGAATTTCTTTTAATTCTTTTTCCACTTGAGGATAGGCCTGCATTTGAAGAAGCTGGAGGGCAAGGTCCGTCTTCACACTCAACATGGCAAAGGTATGACCTAGGCTGTCATGGAGATCCTGACCGATACGACTGCGTTCGTTTTCAGCCAAGAAAAGATTGAGCTTGGCATTTTGTTTCATCTTTTCTTCTTTTATGTCCTCCGACAATCGAATTCGATAAAGACCAAAGGTCATTGCATCGGAAAAGATAAAGGTCACCAAGAAAAAGAGTAGCTGCCAGGGACTAACATGATTGACCATATAGATTCCGGTCAGAATAAATGGTTGCAGGACAATAAAACTGACAAAACGCCAAGAGTGAAAAGAAATCTCATCCAGCTCATAAATAAGGAGATTGGATAAATAAAAGATAAACCATGTGAAACCTGAACTTAGCCAAACAGATGTATAAAAAATGTAGACAAGCATGGACCACCATGCTAGCCACTGCACGGTGCGGTTTTGACTTAATAAAATCGAATAAAAGGCTAGGACAAATAATAATGTCCATAACAAGGTTAAAAGCGGGTACTCTCCAACGATAACACCCGCTATAGGAAAGATGATAAACACTGTTGAAATATGAAACATATAATGAGTGTTTTTTAGTTTTTCCAACATAGATTTATTTTACCTCGATCCGTTTTTTCAGTTGGATTACCAATACACCAAAGAAAACTGTATAGCCTAGCACAACCAAGGCAGAAAGAATATTAAATTCATGGTGTTCCAAATAAGTAGAGACGACCTGCATCAGTTGATAGGTTGGAGTCAGCTTTCCAATAGATTGGAGCCATTCTGGGAAGGAATCCAAGGGGAACCACAGTCCACCTAGAACAGCCAAAGCAATATAGGCAATATTTCCAACAACCGTCATCAGTTGAGCACTGGGTAGCAAGCTCACCAAGACCCCCATGCTGATAAAGACCACGCTTCCGATCAGCAAAATAGCACCAATTACCATCCAGTCAAGCCAAGGCAGAGTCACTCCACGGACAAAATGACCAACTGAAAAGACAACTGTAATTGATAACAAGAAAGTCAGTAGGGTACTGAACAGTTTTGATACATAATATTCTACCATAGATACGGGAGAATGTTGAATCAATTTTTGCCAGTTGTTTGTCTTATCAGGCTCGAGTGTGCTTGGGATACTGAAAAAAGCACTTGACATGATACTAAAGAGCGTCATGGCAAAAAGATAGGCTTGAAGAGCAATTTCTGGAATGTCTGATCCTGACATCATACCAGAAAAGATAAGGTAAAACACACTTGGAAGTCCGATGGATAGCAAGTAGTAGACTGCTTGCCGTTTCATCAGAATGATTTCCACTTTCATGAGACTTGTCATATTTTTCATCGTCAATCTCCTTTAGTCTTGAGTCGTTTCGAAGATACTGTCTAAGAGAGTTCGATTGCGAACTTCAATTTCTTCGATCATGCAGCCCTGTTCTTGCAAGACTTTCCATACCTGGCTGGCTTCTTTGGTTGTGAAGGAAAGAGCATTTTGCTTGATTTCAAGCCCTTGAATCTGGTCCAAAGTGCTGATAACTTCCTGATAAGTTAGTGGTACCGTAAAATGTTTTTCTTGTTCTTCACCACGCATAGCATAAGGCGTCGTATCACGAATCAATTCTCCCTTGTGGAGAACCAAAATGCGGTCAGCCGTATGCTCCACCTCTTCGATATAGTGAGAAGAATAGACAATGGTCACACCATTTTTCTTTAATCGATCGACAATTTCCCAAAAATGCTGACGTGTCGAGGTATCCATGGCAGCAGTTGGTTCGTCTAAAAATAGAATTTTCGGACGACCTATTAAAGCCAACACGAAAGAGAACAAGCGTTTTTGCCCACCAGACAACTTGCCCGCTAGCTGATTTTTCTGCTTATCTGAGAATCTTAACAAGTCATCAATTTCTTTGTCTGAGAGACTGTCGGGATAAAGTGACTTGAAAAATGATAGAAGTTCTTTCACTTTCAAGCTTTGAACAACTGCATTTTCTTGGGGCAAGACAGAAATAAGCTGCTTTAATCGAGGATCTGTTGGTGCAAATCCTTGAATGGCTATCTGACCTGAGCTCATGAACTTGTCGCCCAAGAGGCAATCAATCAAGGTTGTTTTTCCTGCTCCGTTAGGCCCGATCAAGGCGACACATTCACCATCGTTGATTTCAAAGGAGATGTTCCGCAAAATCTCCTTGTCTTTTATTTTCTTACTCAATTTCTCAACTTTAATCACAGTCATGAGATTCTCCTTTCAACCACTCCATTCCCATAGGGAAAACGACAAAAATCATAAATCCAAAACCCCAAGCACCACGAATGAATTGGCGAAGCAAGGTTTGATCAAACCAACCAGTAAACATTTCCACTAACCATACCAAGAGTGACAGACCGATAAAGAGATAGATGATTGTCTTTTTCATTCCTCAAACTCCTTTTTCACATCTCTGACTAATTTTAAACCTTCTCTGACAAGCCAAGACAGCATTCCAAAGCCAGCAAATAGCTCCCAAGGAAAATGATAGAAACCCTCGTCCAATCCTGAAAACATGAGATAGGTCATAACTCCTGCTGCTACTAAACTCACTGCGACAATCATTTTATTTTTCATTTCTTCTTCCTCCAGTTTCTACTTCAATTATAGTCTTTTGAAGTTAGCGGAGCTAGATGCTTCTGTCACCAGGAAATATGACAAATGTCATAAAAAGAGGCGGTGGGATAGATATCCCTATACCAAGCATCAATTTCCTAGTCCCTAGGTCCCGTGAATAAGATTAGAAACCGTTTGAAGTCTAAAAAAGCCTGATCTTCGTTCGTTGCTCGTACAAAGGATTCTTACAAATAAAAAGAGGGCAGGATTTTTCGTCCTAGCCTCTTTCGTTTATTCTTCTTTGAATCCTTGTAATTTTAAACCAGCAATCAGAGCGTTTGGCTTCTTAAAGTCTTCTATACTATCCTCAAGTGGTTCAAAGAAATAAGTCTTTTTAACTCTATCCATATCTGCTTTTTCAAGGTCAAGATCGATAACTATTCTCACCTTCTTATTATCGGCGATAAAATATTCAACCTTAACACCAGGTTCGTCCTTGATTTCAATATACTCTGGAGAGCTTTCCATAACTTCGCGAAAGGCTGCTTGAAATTCTTCCGGAGTAATTTCTGCAGGGATCTCCTCTCCCATTTCTCCCAACATATCCATCTTGTATCGTTTTACAACATCCGTATAAACAAAAGTCATGGTTACATCAAATTCGTTCATCTTTCCTTTAAGGACTTTGGTCGTTTCCTTGATTTCTTCTTTTACCTGACTGGCCTGACTAGATGAATCAACCGAACTTGCTGTACTACTTGACTCTGTTGTTGCGGTGTTGGTTTGACCACAGCCAGCAAGAGCAAGTAACGCTACAAAAATCAATCCTAAAACTTTCTTCATAAATCTCCTACTCCACACTGAAAAGATATGGATATACAGGTTGTTGACCTTGGTGAATCTCAACTTCGACATCTTCAAATTCTTCTGCGATTTCTTGGGCAATTTCATTGGCAAGTTCTTCGCTTCCGTCTTCACCGACATAGAAAGTCACGATTTCACTATCTTCGTCCAACATATGTTTCAAAGTTTCAGTCAAGGTTTGGTGCATGTCAGGGTTTGACACAAGGATTTTGCCATCTACCATACCAAGATTGTCATTTTCATGAATTTCCAAGCCATCGATAGTTGTGTCGCGAACGGCAGTCGTTACACTACCGCTGATGACATCGCCAAGAGCTGCAGTCATACGTTCTTTATTTTCTTCGATAGACTTGCTTGGGTCAAAGGCAAGGAGGCTCGTCAAACCTTGAGGAATTGTACGCGCTTCTACCACAACAGCAGGTTGTTCAAGTACTTCAGCCGCAGATTGAGCTGCCATAAAGATATTTTTGTTGTTTGGCAAGAAGATGATGTTACGAGCATTAACTTGCTCAACAGCCTTGATAAAGTCCTCTGTTGAAGGGTTCATCGTCTGCCCGCCTTCGATGACATAATCCACACCTTGGGCACGGAAGATATCTGCCAATCCTTGACCAGCTACTACTGCGATAAGGGCATATTCCTTCTCCTCAGCTGGCTTGCTGACTTGTGCTGCTTCTTTTTCAACTTGTGCTTCGTGTTGGTTGCGCATGTTGTCCACTTTAACCTTGACCAAGCTACCATATTTAAGCCCTTCTTGCATGACAAGACCTGGATCTTCTGTATGGACGTGAACTTTGACAATTTCATCATCGTTGACAACAAGGAGCGAGTCCCCAAGTTCATTCAAGTAGTTACGAAATTCATCATAGTCAAAGTCCTTAGAATAAGTTGGACCTTGTTTGAGAGCAACCATGATCTCCGTACAGTAACCGAAGGTAATATCCTCAGTTGCCACATGCCCTGCTACAGACTTGTGGTGCTCTGCATTGATCATTTCACTCATGTTGGCAGGGGTCGCTACAAAGTCCTCAGAAGCGCTGTATTCACCAGTGAGTGCTGAAAGGAAACCTTCATAGATGAAGACCAAACCTTGACCGCCTGAGTCTACCACACCAACTTCCTTAAGAACTGGAAGCATTTCCGGTGTCTTAGCTAGAGCTCTCTTAGCACCTTCCAAGGCTGCACGCATGACCTCAACAGCATCATCTGTCTCCTCGGCTTTTTTCTTAGCCCCGATAGCCGCTCCACGAGAAACTGTCAAAATAGTTCCCTCAACTGGTTTCATAACTGCTTTATAAGCTACTTCGACACCAGATTGGAAAGCAAGAGCCAAGTCTTGACCTGTTAATTCGTCTTTTTCCTTAATAGCTTGGAAAAATCCACGGAAGAGCTGCGAAGTGATAACCCCTGAGTTTCCACGCGCACCCATCAAGAGCCCCTTAGCAAGAATGCTCGCCACTTCTCCAACTGTAGAAGCTGGCTTGTCTGCTACTTCTTTAGCACCATTTTCGATGGTCATTCCCATGTTTGTCCCAGTATCTCCATCTGGAACTGGAAAGACGTTTAATGAATTGACATATTCAGCTTGCTTATTCAAACGAGTTGATGCAGCCTGCACCATTTCTTGAAATAAGCTGGTAGTAATTTTTGACACGATTATTCTCCTACAACTTTGATATTTTGAATGTAGACATTCACAGTCTGAGCAGTGATTCCTAGTTGGTTTTCCAAACTAAAACGAACACGCTCTTGGATGTTTTTTGAGACTTCACTAATTTTTGTTCCGTAGCTCAAGACGGTATAAACATCAACTGCAATGCTGCCATCTTCGGCTGCCTTCACGACAACACCTTTTGCATAATTTTCCTTACCAAGAAGGGCTTGGAAATTATCTTTGAGGGTATTTTTGCTAGCCATACCGACCACACCAAAAATCTCAGTTGCTGCACCACCTACAACGGTTGCAATCACTTCATCTGTCAGTTCGATTTGACCATCTTTTGTATTAATTTTTACAGTCATTTTTTTTTACCTCAACTAGTTGATACTCTATTTTATCATATTTCATCCCAAGTGTAAAAGCAGAATGCTGTATCGGCAGATATTTACTCTATTTTTCAAATGGTTTTATCTATAGAGCAAAAGAAAAAGACCCAAGCGGCCTTTTCATTTTTATTAAACGCGTTCAACTTTACCTGATTTCAAAGCACGAGCTGAAGCCCAAACTTTTTTAGGTTTACCATCGATAAGAACAGTAACTTTTTGAAGGTTTGGTTTTACGGCACGTTTTGTTTGGTTCATCGCGTGTGAACGGTTGTTTCCTGATACAGTCTTACGACCTGTAAAGTAACATACTTTAGCCATTGTGTTTTCCTCCTATTAGATCTAATATAGCGGATGTGCTAGCACCACATACCGTACTATGTTATCACACTTTCTTGAATTTATCAAGAGAATTAAAATATTTTTTTATTTGACGTAAACAACTCCAAGTTTACCAAAAGCGACTTCCCCACGGATAATTAAGGTTTTGTTTGTTGGTGCTACAGGAGCGTCTGCCTTGGCTGCACCAAAGGAGGTTTCTACTTTCAAATCGACACGCCAGTGTTGTGGAACATAGACAGTTGCATTACCAAAGGCCACTTCGATATTTAAAGTCGCGAAATCACCTAATATCTCTGCATTATCATAATAGATTTTAGCATCGCCAAAAGCGACTTCCACTTGGTCGGCTACAAGATCTTGATCCTGCTTATAGAAGGTTCCACTACCAAAAGCGACTTCCTTATCCGTTATGACTGTTCGCTCACCACTGTACCACCATTTTTTCCCATACCAAAACTTACTTGAGTGAGTGAGATAGCCAACACCTAGCACTGCTAGGATACTAGCCCAAAACAAAGACTGGTTTGGAATGGGCAAAATGTGATAAAAATGATTTGCAATCATTAAGGCTACTAGAGCCGTAAAAACTGCCGATGTCAGGTGACGACGAAGCAAAGCCTCAACTGACTGGTAGGCAAAAAAGACGATACCAAGCAAAGGCCATATTTTGCCATCCAAAGAAGGAATACCAAAATTCCCTTGCAGCAAAATCCAGGCCGCTAGAACCAATAAAACAATACCAAATGCTTTCTTTTTCATGTCTTTTACCTCATGTTTCTAAGATTTTCTTTTAGGAGGGATTGGTAATGTCGTGAGACATGAACCTCCTTGTGGGTCTGATAAAAGGAAATGGTGCCAGTCCCTGAAAAGGACTTGTCCACTGAGTAAATCTGACGGATGTTTGCGATAGTTGACTTGGATACTCGAATAAAATAACGAGGCAAAATGGACTCCAACTCATAAAGT
Source organism: Streptococcus oralis (assembly GCF_003943395.1). Taxonomy (GTDB): domain Bacteria; phylum Bacillota; class Bacilli; order Lactobacillales; family Streptococcaceae; genus Streptococcus; species Streptococcus oralis_BF. The sequence goes on from NZ_RJPJ01000010.1 coordinate 56,567, forward strand.
TTGAGACGAACTTCATAGGCTTCCTTCTGGTTATGAGCGTAGATCTTGCTCCCTTCTGTTTCAAAGAAGAGAATTTCTGACAGGTCTAGATAATATTCACCTGTCCCCTTGTAAAAAGTCAACCTCGGAGCCTTTGACTCTTGCAAAAGTCGTTGCAAGTCTGCAATTTCATCTGTCAAAGTGGGTGTCTTGATGACAATTTCAGTCTCCTCTAAATTGCCGTCAATCTCAATTCGTAACTTCATCACATCTCCTTTCTGACTCTACTATATCAAAGCTAAGTTAGGAATACAAGGGCAAAAAAGCAAGTGGTCAATTTGAAGCAGTAAGTGGTTGTAGGGTCGGCTTAACTTACATGTCAGAATAGGAAGAAAAGGAATCCCCACAACAGACCACAAGCATAGCCAACCAAGACATCCTTGGGATAATGAACACCCCCTAAAACCCTCACCAAGCCCAGCAAAACTGAAAAGAGCAAGCATATCAATCCAACAGGTAGACTAGCATGCAGACAGGCCATGGAGATGATGGTTGCAGAAAAGACATGGCGACTAGGCATAGACTGTCCCGAACTATCCTTATCAAGCAAGGGATGGATGTCCCAAGTTTCATAAGGGCGCGGGTGGTTGATTTTCTTACGAAAAAGAGACAAAATCACAAAACCTGATGCAGGAATAAGCACATAAACCCCAACTTGCTGCCCCAGTCCTAGCTGCAGGTAAGCAGTGATTAGCAAGGTCAGGTAGACCATGGGCATGGCGACTGTCATCAAGCGATTGAAACTGCGTAACAGAAATAAAAGAGTGGGATGGCTGGTGAGCCTGGAGCTGATGTTTTGATACCATTCTTGATAATTTTTCATTTATGCTTCTCATATTTTTCTAGAACTTGTTTAGATGTTTTCCCCTTGGCAAGCCAATCCACTAGTTTGTCCAACCGACGTATTTCCTGCATCAGAGGGTCATCAATTTCCTCAATACGGACACCGCAAATCTTCCCTGTAATCGCAATTCGTTCAGGGACATAATAAGGTGCTTGGCGAAAAAAATCTCCGTAGGTAACATCCCTATCCAGACAAGCAAGAACGTCACTCACTTCATACCCTGTCAACCAACTGGTCATTTGGTGAACTGACTCTGCCTTTCCACCCTTTCGCTCAACTTTTGCAATCAAGGCTGAGTAGACAGCAGCAAATTTCATATTGTATAATTTCTGACTCATACTTCTCTCTTTCTATGTGTACTAGTATAAATAAGAAAAAGAAGGCCGTCAAGCCTTCTTTTGATTTATTCTTCTGCTTCGTCTTCTGTGAACTGACTATTGTACAAGTCAGCGTAGAAGCCACCTCGTGCCATCAGTTCCTCATAGTTGCCTTGTTCGATGATATTGCCATCTTTCATGACAAGAATCAAGTCGGCATTACGAATAGTTGACAAGCGGTGGGCGATGACAAAGGAAGTTCTACCCTCCATCAAACGGTCCATGGCTTTTTGAATCAACTCCTCTGTCCGTGTGTCAACAGAAGAAGTCGCCTCATCCAAAATCAAGAGTGGCGCGTCCTTGAGCAAGGCACGAGCAATGGTCAAGAGCTGTTTTTGTCCGACAGACAAGGTCACGGTGTCGTCCAAAACAGTATCGTAGCCATCTGGCAAGGTCATGATAAAGTGGTGGATTCCCACAGCCATGCTGGCTTCCATCATTCGTTCATCACTGATGTCTGTCTGATTATAGATCAGGTTCTCTCGAATCGTTCCTTCAAAGAGCCATGTGTCTTGCAAGACCATTGAAAAGGCATCGTGTACTTCTGAGCGTTTCATGTCCTTAGTATCCACGCCATCGATGCGGATACTTCCCTTATCTATCTCATAGAACTTCATCAAAAGATTGACAATGGTTGTCTTACCAGCTCCAGTCGGTCCAACGATTGCGACCTTCTGACCTGCATGAGCTGTCGCAGAGAAGTCATGGATAATGGTGCGCTCTGGTGTATAGCCAAAGGACACGTGATCAAAAATCACTTCCCCTTTCATGTCACTCAATTGTCTTTTCTTGTGAGATTCATCTTGCATCTCTGCTTCAGCTAAAAATTCTAATACACGAGTCATGGCTGCACTCGCTTGTTGCAGGCTCGTAATCCCTTGGGCAATCTGTGACAGAGGTTGGGAGAAGGTCCGTACGTAAACCATAAAGGCTACAATAATCCCTATCGTGATATGTCCTTCTAACGCCAGCGCGGCCCCAACGACGATGACTAAGACATAACTAAAGTTCCCAACAAAGAACATGGCTGGCATCATGATACCAGATATAAACTGAGATTTCCAGATACTATCATGCAAGTCTTGGTTTAAACCTGCAAATCTCGCTTTGGAGGTGTCCACTGCGTTGTAGCTGGTCACTACATTATGGCCAGAGTACATCTCTTCCACGTAACCATTGACGGCTGCTAGATTATTTTGTTGGGCCTCAAAGTATCCTTGTGACTTGGCCATGATTACGGAAACCGCTGCAAAACCAACAAGCGTAGAGACCACTGTTACGAGAGCTAAAATCCAGTTCATCCCAAACATGGTCACCAAGACAGCAATCAACAAGAAACTAGCTGAAAGAACTGTCCCTAGACTTTGGTTGAGAGATTGCGCTGCTGTATCCACATCATTGGTCACGCGCGAAAGGGTATCTCCTTGTGAATGACGGTCAAAATAGCCAAGTGGCAAACGATTAATCTTTTCAGCGATAGCCGTCCGCAAGCGTTTTGAAAAATGTTGGATACTCGTTGAAAAGATATAGGCCTGTGTATAGTTAAGAATGGCGCCAAATACATATAGGACAACCAAAAATCCAGCAATGTTTGACACAGCTACCAAGTCGATTTCTGTAGCCAAACCATCTGAAATCAAGTTTGTAATTTCCTTAATCTTAGTTGGCCCATAAACGGTGATGATGCTTGAAATGACCGCAGCCACAACTGCTATTAGGAGAGGGACTTGGAGGCCTGCCATATAAGGTTTGCACTGTTTCCAGACCGACACTTTTTTATTTTCCATGTTCCAATTCCTCCTTCGATAGTTGTGAGTAGGCAATTTCTTGGTAGACTTCGTTGGTTGCAAGAAGTTCCTTGTGGGTGCCTTGTCCCACGACTTTACCTTGATCCAAAACTAAGATCAGGTCGGCGTCCATAATAGTAGAAATCCGTTGCGCTACGATGAGCTTGGTCATGGATTTTGTTTTCTCAGCTAGCTCTTGGCGAAGGACACGATCTGTCTTGTAGTCCAAGGCTGAGAAAGAGTCATCAAAGATGAGAATCTCTGGTTTACGAGCCAAGGCACGCGCAATGGCCAAACGCTGTCTTTGACCTCCTGAGAAGTTGGTTCCACCTTGGGCCACTTCTGATGCAAGACCTGCTTCCTTGTCCTCGATGAAGCTTTTAGACTGGGCCAATTCCAAGGCTTGCCACATAGCAGCCTCGCTTAGAGGAGTTTCTTTGCTCTTACCAAAGTCCAAGTTCCCCTTGACATCTCCAGAGAAAAGCACAGCTTTTTGTGGAATATAGCCGACCTTATTGCGCAAATCTTCCAAATCGTAATCTTGCACATTGACACCATCCACTAGGATTTCTCCATCTGAAACGTCATAAAAACGAGGCAAGAGGTTGACAAGCGTAGATTTACCAGAACCAGTCGATCCGATGAAGGCCACGGTTTGACCCGCTTCTACTTTGAAAGTGACATGTTCCACGACTGCTTCAGAGTTTTTAGAGTAGCGAAAAGTCACATCACGAAATTCCACTTGCCCTTGAACTGAAGGGTCCGCTGTCTGTGCATGACTAGGATTTTCAATAGAAGAATGCAAATCCAATACTTGATTGATACGTCCTGCAGAAACCAAGGTACGAGGAAGGACGAAAAAGAGAGCTCCCATGAGAAGGAAGCCCATCACGACCTGCATAGCATAGGACATGAAGACCACCATATCACTAAATAGTGGTAGACGTTCTGTCAAACTTGCATCGTTGATGATATAGGCGCCAATCCAGTAAATAGCTAAACTTAGTCCACTGGAAATGGCCATCATGATCGGGTTCATAATCGCCATCAATCGATTGACAAAGAGATTGAGACGTGTTACCTCATCGTTGGCTGCTTCAAATTTTTCATCTTGATAATCCTCAGCATTGTATGCACGAACAACTCGAATCCCAGTCAAACTTTCACGAGTGATGCTATTGAGCTTATCTGTCAATTTTTGGATGACAGATTGTTTTGGAAAGGCCAGAGTCATGAGAACAGTGGTCATCAAAACATTGACAATAACAGCCACAAGGACCGCCCAGAGCCAGTATTCCGATTTCCCAAGGATTTTTCCAATGGCCCAGATAGCCATAATTGGCCCACGAGTAACCACTTGCAAGCCCATGGTAAAGAGCATCTGTACCTGGGTAATATCATTGGTCGTCCGAGTCAAAAGACTAGGAATAGAGAAACGTTTAATTTCTGTCTGAGAATAATCCAATACACGATTAAAAATATCACTGCGTAAATGAGCCGTATAGGAGGCTGCAACACGAGCAGCAAAGAAACCAACTATAACAGATGAAAAGAAAGCCAATAAAGACAAACCAATCATCTTCGCAGCTGGTGACCAGAGTTCGCCCAACTGCGTTCCAGACATTCCCAGTAATTCTGTAATTTGCGAAATATAGGTTGGCACCTCTAACTCGAGATAGACCGAGAAACAAGTGAAAAGAATCGTAAGGACAATCATCCCCCACTCTTTTCCTGTAATACGTTTAGCGAGTTTCTTCATTCTCTCCTCCTATCTTCTCAACATTTTCTTGTAACTGACTGAGGACCTTTTCAAAGATTGCCAAGTCTGACTTTGAAACCCCCTCTAGCAGACTCTGATCGATCCGATCAAAAAAAGCCTTAACTTTTTGCATCTGCGAACGCGATTTCTCCGTCAGGCGAACAAATTTTGCCCGCTTATCTCTGGGGCTCGCCTCTAACTCGACCAAACCATTTTGTACCATGCGCTTGACTAGATTACTCGCCACAGATTTAGTAATATTGAGTTCCTGTTCGATATCCTTAATCAAGACCAGTTCCTCTTTTTGTTCACAATGATCTAAAAAACGCAGAACCTGCCCTTGCGGTCCACCCATAAATTCAATGCCACATCGCTTGGCTTCTTTCTGTACCATCAGATGAACCTGGTGTCCAAAACGTTTGAACATTAACATCGGCTTGTCCATGATTGCTCCTTTCTTACGATAAATATAGTTCTCACGAGAACTATTTAAGTTTCCATGAGAACTATTTTATCATTTTCAGAGGAGATGTCAAGAAAAAAGTTCCCAAGAGAACTATTTTAGTTTAAATTGACATTAGGTAATATTTTTTCTATAATAAGCACTAACTACTGTGGATAGAAATCCATTCACTCGATGAAGGGAGAAAACTTTCAAATGAAACCAGAAGAACAAAGAGTTTTAGGAATCTTAGCAACTATTTTTGGAGCCATCGCACTTTTAGGATCCTGGATCCCATTTATTAACTATCTATCATTTTTCATCGCCATCGTCGCATTTATCTTGGGGATTATCGGCCTTATCGTCAACCTCAAAAAGCGAAAAACAATGGCCATTATCGGAACATCCCTCGCAGTTGCTTCTGTTGTACTTTTCTTTACGACCCAGGTTACTGTACGCTAATGTCTACAAAGAGTTTGTCAGGGAGTTTAACCGTTCCTATAGAGAGGCAAGTTCCTCAATGGAACGCGACTTGACAGATGATACCATTGATTCACTCCCTGAAGATGAGGAAGAAGACGATACCTTCACCTGGACCCAAGAACAGTTCGACGCTTTAATTGAAGGTGACCTTGATAACAAAGGAAAAGGTGGTACCAACTACAAGGATATTATCAAAAAACACGGACTGCCAGACTCCGAATTTGACTCCATTATCGGAGGGTACGATACGAGAAAAATCACCTATATCTCCATTGGAGACAAGATCAAGACCGTTACCTTAACTTTTGCAAAACAGGACAATGGACAGCTCTTGCTCGTTCAAAAACATGCAGTCGGTCTAGGTCTAGAAAAAAGCAAGCAACAAAACGATTCTGAAACCAGAGTCTAAGTTCAAATATCAAAAAAACGAACAGCTAGTAAAACTGTTCGTTTTTCTATTAGAATCCATCTACGTTTGTGTATATCTTTTGTACGTCTTCGTCGTCTTCAAGGACGCTGTAAAGTTTTTCAAAGGTTTCAAGGTCTTCGCCTGACAATTCCACTTCAGACTGAGGAATCATTTCCAATTCAGTCACTTGGAATTCTTCGATGCCAGACTCACGAAGGGCAACGATAGCCTTGTGAAGGTCTGTTGGAGCTGTGTAAACAGTAATTGTTCCTTCTTCTGCTTCTACATCGTCCACATCCACATCTGCTTCGAGCAAAAGTTCAAAGATAGCATCCGCATCTTCACCTGCAAATACGATCACACCCTTGTTATCAAAGAGGTAAGAAACTGAGCCTGAAGCACCCATGTTTCCGCCGTTTTTACCAAAGGCAGCACGGACATTGGCTGCCGTACGGTTGACGTTTGAAGTCAAGGTATCCACAATCAACATAGAACCATTTGGTCCAAAACCTTCGTAACGTCCTTCTGTAAAGGTTTCGTCTGTGTTTCCTTTTGCTTTATCAATCGCTTTATCGATAACGTGTTTTGGCACTTGGGCTTGTTTAGCACGATCGATAACGAATTTCAAAGCGGTGTTTGATTCTGGGTCTGGATCACCTTTTTTAGCTGCTACATAGATTTCTACACCAAATTTTGCATATACTTTAGAGTTAGCTCCATCTTTAGCCGTTTTCTTGGCTACGATATTGGCCCATTTACGTCCCATTAGGAATCTCCTTTTTTCACATTTTAATCTTTCTTATTATAACACAAGTTTTTTCGATTTTCACTAGAGGAAATGGATTTTATTCAGCAAATCCAGCTAGAATTGTCCTTTGGCTGCCAAGATTGCCTTGCCTTCTTTTATCAAGGGATGACGGAATAGTGAGAAGTACAGTTGAATGGTCATGGCAACCCAGATAAGAGGTTCACAGAGGATAACTCCCCTATACCCTGCCCAAGGGATAATCAAGACCACAAAAACGATTTTCCCGATTAGTTCTATAAAGCTGGAAACTAGGGGAAGGACTTTCTTCCCCAATCCCTGCAAGCAATTGCGATAAATCAGCAAGAGACTCAGAATTGGATAAAAGACTGAACTGATTTGCAGGTAGAGACTACCATTTTCTACCAAGTATCCATCCGTCGAACTGGCTAAGAAGGAAACCAAGGTGGGACTGGCAAAAAAGAGGAAAATACAAACAAAACCTGCCCAGGACATGCTCAAACGACTCCCAATACCAAGCCCTTGAACAATGCGGTCTGGTCGCTTAGCCCCGAGATTTTGAGAGGCAAAGGTCGTCATGGCAGAAGAAATAGCCGTCATCGGAAGCAGAGCAAAAGCCATAATCCGTCTAGCTGCTGTTTGGGCACTAATAATCACTGCTCCAAAAGTATTGACAGAAGACTGTAAAATCACACTACCAATGGACACAATCGAACTCATCAAGCCCATAGCCAAACCTTGCTCCAAAAGATCCGCATACAAGGCCTTGTTCCATTTAAAATGCTTGAGTTGAGGGAGCAGTTCTGGAACACTCTTGCGGATATAATAAAAGCAGAGAACCGCTGATAAGCCTTGCGATATAATGGTAGCAAGGCCCGCAGATTGAACTCCCAGATGCAGTTGCGTAATGAAATACAAATCCAGCACCACATTGACCAAGGCAGAGAAAATCAGAAAGCCAAGAGCCGCTAGACTATCACCAATAGACCGCAACAAGCCTGCAAAGAGATTATAGGCAAAGCTGACACCTACACAAGTCACGATCATAGAAATATATTGATAGGATTGAGAAAGGATTTCTGCAGGGGTATCTAAATATTGCAAGAGTGGATACAGACCAACAAAGCCTATCAGCATAACCACAATGCTCAAAAGAGCACCTAAAATCCAAGTTGCTGCTACTGCTTCCTTGATTTTAGTGAAATTACGAGCCCCATAATAGCGGGCAATGACAATCCCCATCCCATTTCCAACACCAAGCGTAAAGCCTATAATCAAGTCAAAAATGGCAGTTGTCGCCCCTACTGCTGCCAAGGAATCTTGACCAAGAAATCGTCCAACAATCAAGACGTCAGCTGTATTATAAAGCTGTTGGAAAATATTTGACAGCAAGATTGGAAAGGCAAAGCTTAACAGCGCAGGAAGAATAGGACCATGTATTAGGTCCACTGATCGTTTCTTATTCATAAAGCTATTATATCAGCTTTCCAGAGGACCGACAAGATTCTTTAACGAATCCTGAAATCAATTGCTTACAGAGAGACAATTTGCTATAATCAAGAAAAGGAGGTCATTTATGAGTTTGACCAGTCAATTAATAACCGATGCATTTCCAGATCTTGATAAGGTTGAAAAGCTAAACAAGGAAGCTTTCCCCGAGGAAGAACGAGTTTCTCTGTCAGAGTTCTTACGCTATCAGGACCGAGATGACGCGCACTTTTTTGCCTTTTATAACGAAGAAGAGTTTGTTGGCTTTGCCTTCTCCATCTCCAATCAAAAAGCCTTCTATATTAGCTTTTTTGCCATCATGCCTCACTTGAGAAGCCATGGGTACGGAAAGGAAATCATCGAAAAGCTGACTGATTTTTACCAGCGAACCATGTTGCTGGAAGTCGAGCGATTAGATGAAGAATGCGATAACTTAGAGCAAAGGAAGGCTCGCATGGACTTCTATCGACAAAATGGCTTTAAAACAGCCAACGCTTTTCTAGAGTACGATGATCTGAGTTTTGAAATCCTCTACCGTGGCGACCATTTTGACGAAGAAGCCTATCGCGACATCTTCCAAAAGTTACAGGATGAACATTATTTTGACTTTCACATCGAATATCGTCGTTTTAGTGATCATTAGTTCTTTCATCTGAAATAAACATAAAAAGTAGCAGTTCCTATCTGCTACTTTTTATGTTATTCTTCAATTTCGATTTCAAGTCCATCGCCTAGGTCAAGTGTTACTTCTTGGTTAGGTGCTAGATCTTCAACTACAGAAGTAGGGGTTGTCCCTTCTTCATCTTCAATCAAGCCATATTGAACACGGACTTGATGGTCAATGGCATCAAAAATTTCTGGGTGATCTGCCAAGTATTTCTTAGCATTTTCAGATCCTTGCCCGATTTTTTCACCCTTATAAGAGTACCATGCTCCCGCTTTTTGGATGATATCGAGATCACTTGCAATCTTCAAGAGCTCACCAGTCTTAGAAATGCCTTCTCCGTACATGATTTCAACGAAGGCTTCCTTAAATGGTGGAGCCACCTTGTTTTTCACGACCTTGATCTTGGTTTCCTTACCAACATTGGTATCTTTTTGGTCACCAGTTCCCTTGATTTGTGTGCTTCCACGAACATCCAAACGGACTGAAGCGTAGAATTTCAGAGCACGTCCACCAGGTGTTGTTTCTGGGTTTCCAAACATAACCCCAACTTTTTCACGTAATTGATTGATAAAGATGGCAATTGTTTTGGTTTTATTGATAGAAGCTCCGAGTTTACGCATAGCCTGGCTCATCATACGAGCTTGCAAACCAACGTGGCTATCTCCAATGTCTCCATCAATTTCTGCACGAGGTACAAGGGCTGCAACTGAGTCGATAACGACAAGGTCAACTGCACCTGAGTCAATCAATTTTCCAGCAATTTCAAGACCTTGCTCTCCTGAGTCTGGTTGTGACAAGAGCAGCTCATCAATATTCACACCAAGGGCCGCAGCATAGGCTGGGTCAAGAGCATGTTCCGCATCAATAAAGGCTGCAATACCACCTTCTTTCTGTGCTTGTGCGACAGCGTGAAGGGCAACTGTTGTCTTACCAGATGATTCTGGTCCATAGATTTCGATGATACGTCCCTTAGGATAACCACCTGAACCAAGGGCAATGTCAAGAGCCAAGGAACCTGAGCTCATCACTTGCACCTTTTGCTCTGCGCGCTCACCCAAGCGCATGATTGAGCCTTTACCAAAGTCTTTCTCAATCAATTTCAGGGCATCGTTCAAGGCTTTTTCACGATCCGCTCCAAACTTTTTTGAAATTTCATCTAATTTTTTTGGTTTTTTCGCCATTCTATTCTCCTGTATTCTAATAGTCCTAAGACCTATCTACTATTATATCAAAAGTTAGTCACTTAATAAAGCCTTGCGAACTAGGTTAAAGGCATGCATGACCGCAATCTGACGAACATCTGCTCGGCTCCGCCCTGCGATATTAGCCTTGATAACTTCTGTCCCTTTTGCATGTGCCAAGCCGATAAAGACTGTCCCAGCTGGATGCCCCTCTAGGCTATCTGGCCCAGCCACACCTGTCAGACTGACTCCATAATCAGACTGAGTCTTGAGCCGTGCCTGCTCTGCCATCTTTTTAGCCGTAAACTCTGAAACGACCCCGTGTTCTTTCAGCTCTTGCTCGGAAATATCCAGCATCTTGGACTTTTCTTCTAAGCTGTAAGTGACAAAACCGCCATTAAAGATGGCAGAAACGCCTGAAAAGTCTACTATTGTCGCTTGAAAAAGGCCTGCCGTCAAGCTTTCTGCTGCGGTAATGCTTTTCTTTCTCGTTTTAAGCTCTTCTACAACGACACTTGCTAGGCTGGTTTCTTCCCCATATCCATAACAGATGTCTCGTAGAGAAATTCCCTCGAAAGTCTGACGATCGAAAATTTGATTTTCCAAGATGTCCAATGCTTGATCAGCCTTTTCTTGACTGACTGCTTTTGTAGACAAACGCAAGGTCACCTCTCCCGTTTTGGCATAAGGTGCCAAGGTCGGATCAGTTTGATGGTCAATCAAATCCGCCAAAATGGTCACCAACTGACTTTCACCAATCCCAAAGAAACGGAGTACTCGTGAGTACAACTTGGCACCAGTCATTAACTTAGGTAAGAGCTGATTTAAGACCATAGGTTTCAACTCACTAGGAGGTCCTGGAAGGACTACGTAAGTCACGCCATCCACTTCCGACACCCCTCCTACCGCTAAACCTGTCTCATTTGGCAGTGGAGTTGCCCCTTCTACAATTTGAGCTTGCCTCTCGTTATTGGGTGTCCGAGCATAGTCTGGCCTTTGAGCAAAAAAGACATCCAGTTTCTCTTGCGCTTGAGGGTCAAACACTAAGTTTTTTCCCAAAAATTTTGCCAGAGTTTGTTTGGTTAAATCATCCTCAGTTGGCCCTAAGCCCCCTGTCAAAATGACTAGACTACTACGCGAACTCGCAATCTCTAGCAAGGACATGAGACGCGCTTCATTATCTCCCACAGCTGTTTGGAAGTAGACATCTACTCCAATTTCTGCTAGCTTTTCTGATAAAAACTGGGCGTTGGTATTGACGATCTGCCCTGTTAAAATTTCCGTTCCTACAGCAATGATTTCTGCTTTCATCTTTCCTCCTACCTATCTATTCGAATTTTTTTGAAAAAATCGCAGGAAAGTCCCACGATTTGATTCTTTGTTTTATTCTATCTCTTCGTTTGAAGCATTTGTGGAAGGTGCTGTTCGACCATAAAGATTTTCATACAGAACAGCGTTGGTCTCCAACTCTGCTACGTCCTCTCTCCCTAGGGAACGACGCAAGAGATTTTGCATTTCCAGCATATGCTCCATCGTTACGATTTGATAAGAGATTCCTTGCAACTCAGCATCTTCACCACGAAGTTGATGAGTTTCGATGTTTTTAAAGGAATCTTGGTAACCAAGTAGTTGTGGGATACTGGAGGCAGACAAATCAACATTTGTCTGCATATTATCACTAAGCGCTTTTAAGATAGCTTGATAATGACTGATACTATTGAGGCTCAAGACCTTTTCCATAATCTTTTGAATGACTTCACGTTGACGTTTTTGACGACCATAGTCTCCCTCAGGATCCTGATAACGCATCCGTGAATAGACCAGAGCTTCCTCACCATTCAAAGTTTGCTCACCGACTCCAATCGAGATTTTATTAAATTCTTCCTGATCAGCAATCGAAATTGGAAAACCGAGTGTGTTGTTGACTGTGATGCCCCCAACTGCATCAACTAGCTGTTGGAGTCCTTGCATGTTGACCATCACATAACGATCAATATGAATGTTCATCATTTTTTGAATGGTTGAAATAGCCAACTCTGCACCGCCATTGGCATAGGCAGCATTGAGTTTTGCTTCCTGAACTTGACCGTTTCCAGTCTCAATCTTGGTCAAAATATCCCGTTCCAAACTCATCATAGTGGTTTTCTTTGTTTTGGGATTAACCGTCAAGAGAATCATGGAATCACTATTTCCCGCCCACGGGTCTGTACGTTCCACATTTCCCGTATCTACCCCCATCAAGAGGATGGTCAGAGGCTCCGTCGCTTCGATAACGTTGGTTTCTTCCCCGATTTTTTTGTAAGTCTTTTTACTTAGGGTTTCTGTTCCCTGTTGGTAGATGGTATAGCCATAAACCGCTACACCTAAAACTGTTACTGCTAGGAAACCTAGCACCATTCCAATTAATTTTTTAATCATCTCGTTATTCATTTATCAGCTTGCCCATAAGACAAACATCTAAAAATATCCCTTCTGCTAAATAGGCTCCTCTTTCTTGTAAGCCTTCTGTGATAAATCCCATTTTTGAATAGAGGTGAATCGCAGCCTCGTTTCGTTTTTGTACACTAAGTTGCAAACGGCGCAAGACGCCACTGGCTTTAGCCCACTCGATGCCTTCTTCTAGAAGTATTGTAGCCAATCCTTGGTTCCAGAATTTCTTTCGAACCGCTAAAAAAACATCACCAATATGTCGAACCCTTAAATGTTGATCCGCTGTGATATTTAAGACACCCGCAATCTCATCATTCAGTAAGGCGAGAAGAGTAATTTGATTCTCTGATGCAGCTTGTTTTTCGATAAAAAGAGCCATTTCAGAAGCTATCATCATAATACCATTTTCATCCAAGCTGGTAAAATCTGTCTCTTGACCGACACAATCTAAAAATGCAATCAAAGCTATAGCATCTGAAGTCTCTGCCTCACGAATACACAACTCATACTCCATCTTGAAGCTCCTTGATGAGTTGTTCAGCCCGAGAGCCATGAGCCGTAAAATGAAGACAACGACCCTCAGCTTCTTTCAAAATTTCCAACTCCAAGTAAGAATCTGGTAAATCTTCACCCAAAAGATGCCCCCACTCAATAACAGTCACACCACCACCAAAGAGAAACTCATCCAAGTCAATAGAATCAGCATCACCTTCGATACGGTAGACATCCAAGTGGTAAAGTGGCAAACGCCCTTCATACTCTCTAACAATGGTATAGGTTGGACTTTTAATCATCTGACGGATATCCAAGCCCTTAGCAAGACCTTTTGTAAAGGTTGTTTTACCCGCACCCAACTCTCCAGTCAAGATCAGAACATCGTCTTTTTGAAGCAAATGACCTAATCTTTCTCCGAGAGCTAGAAGCTCTTCTTCATTTTTTGTGTGCATGCTACTATTATACCAAAAAGTTTTCTTTTGTGTGAATTTTCTTTATGGACTTACTATAACAATTTTGAAAAATTCTCCTCTACTTAAAAGAATACAACTATTGAAAAAACAAACAGGATATCTCGAATCAGGTGGCCGTAAAAGGAGATTTCCCTTTGTATACATTTTGGAAAAAGGAAACGTGCGCATAGAAAACCGACACTGATATAAAGAAGAATCGAGGAAATTACTAAGGGATTCCTCAAGAAAACCATCGTAGCTAGAACGGAAATGACGACTGTTTTCTTTTTATTTAGGCGATTTTCTATATCGCGAAAAATTTTATCAAAAGGTAAGAAAATCAATAGATCTACTCCTAGCAAGAAAAAGAAGGAGGGTAAAAAGAGGTCAACCAATTCCTGCTGCAATTTGCTAGTTGTCTGGATGCTTTCTGAGAGAACCAGACAGGTTGCAAGAAGATTGACTACTAAAAGGAGGCAATAAACAAGACTCACTTTCTTTTGAACATGTAAAATACTATGTCTAGACTGGTCTGCTGTATGGAAATAATTTATCCCAGCAAAAAGAACAGAAATTCCTACTATCAAAATCAAAAAATAAGCATTGGTCTGTTTTAAAGATAATAAGGATTCTTTCCATAATAGACAACTACTAAAACTAATCTGGATGACTGCAATCAACAACAATAGGCGAATTGATTTTACCATTTCTTTTCCCTCCCTATATGGGATTATACCTTGTGAGGAGTTTGAAATGATCGTTACCGCCTCAAGTGTCCTTTTTTTGTGCTCAACTAACCAAAAAACAGCTCTGTTGTGCACAGAACTGTTCTTTTACCAGTCTAATCCTTAAACCAGAGAGCAATTTCACGTTTTGCAGAAGCTTCAGAATCGGAGCCGTGAACTACATTTTGAATGGCTTGATTGTCTCCTGCAGCCTTGGCAAAATCTCCTCGGATAGTTCCTGGCAGAGCTTCTTCTGGACGAGTAGCCCCCATCATGGTCCGCCAAGTTTCAATCACTTTCGGACCTGATAGAATGCCCACCACTACTGGTCCTGAGGTCATAAACTGACGGATAGGAGGATAAAAACTTTTTTCAACCAAGTCTTGATAGTGCTGGTCAATCAAATCTTCTGAAACTGCTGAACGCAACTCTAATTTTTCGAGTTTGAAACCTCGTTGTTCCATTCTTTGCAGAATTTCGCCAACCAGCCCTCTTTTCACACCATCTGGCTTAATGATAAAGAATGTTTGTTCCATATGGACACCTCCTTGGCATTTTAGTTTTTCTATTCTACCATACTTTATGGAAAAGTGGGAAAATTTTCTGAAACAAAGAAAAGAGAACCCAAAGGTTCTCTTTTTGCTTTTATTCTACTGTTTCTTCAACTTGGATTTCCACAACTTCCTCTACAGGAGCAAGTTCTGCCTCTTCTTGTTCTGGAGCCAGATATTCTGCTTCATTGATAGCTTGTGGTTCAAGGTTACGGTAGCGAGCCATACCAGTACCAGCTGGGATGATCTTACCGATGATAACATTTTCCTTGAGTCCAAGGAGATGATCTTTCTTACCACGGATGGCTGCATCTGTAAGGACACGAGTTGTTTCCTGGAAGGAAGCCGCTGACAAGAAACTGTTGGTTTCAAGTGAGGCTTTGGTAATTCCCATAAGGACTGGACGACCAGTCGCTGGAACTCCACCTGCGATAAGAACATCCTTGTTGGCATCTGTAAAGTCATTGATATCCATGAGGGTACCCATGAGGAGATCTGTGTCACCTGGATCCATGACACGAACTTTACGGATCATTTGACGAACCATTACCTCGATGTGTTTGTCACCGATTTCTACCCCTTGGCTACGGTAAACTTTTTGTACTTCACCGAGAAGGTAGGTTTCAACTGACAAGACATCACGAACAGCAAGGAGACGTTTCGGTTGGATAGAACCTTCTGTCAATGCTGCACCACGAGAGACTTGGTCTCCAACTTCGACACGCATACGTGCTGTAAATGGTACCACGTATTCACCTTCGCCAGTTTCACCCTTAACAAAGACTTTCTTGGTACGAGTTGATGCATCTTCTTCGATGGCTGTAACCTCACCCTTGACTTCAGTGATGACCGCTTCCCCTTTCGGATTGCGGGCTTCAAAGATTTCTTGGACACGAGGAAGACCCTGAGTGATATCGGTATTTGAGGCAACCCCACCCGTGTGGAAGGTACGCATTGTAAGCTGTGTACCAGGTTCCCCGATAGATTGGGCAGCGATTGTACCAACTGCTTCACCAACTTCAACCGCATCACCAGTCGCCAAGTTGATACCGTAACAGTGACGGCAGACACCATGACGAGTGTTACATGTAAATACCGAACGGATAGTAACTTCTTCCACGCCAGCATTAACAATTTCACGCGCCTTGTCTTCTGTAATCAAATCATTTGGACCGATGATCACTGCACCAGTTTCTGGGTGTTTAACAGTTTTCTTAGTGTAACGACCATTGAGACGCTCTTCGAGAGACTCGATCATCTCTTTTCCTTCTGCGATAGAGCGGATCAAGAGACCACGATCTGTTCCACAGTCGTCCTCACGGATGATAACGTCTTGGGCAACGTCAACCAAACGACGAGTCAAGTAACCTGAGTCGGCTGTCTTAAGGGCCGTGTCAGTCATACCTTTACGGGCACCGTGAGTTGAGAAGAACATTTCAAGTACTGACAAACCTTCGCGGAAGTTTGAAAGGATTGGCAATTCCATGATACGTCCGTTCGGAGCCGCCATCAGACCACGCATACCGGCAAGCTGTGAGAAGTTTGAGATGTTACCACGGGCTCCAGAGTCCATCATCATAACGATTGGGTTCTTCGGATCTTGGTTGGCAACCAAGCGTTTCTCCAATTTTTCACGAGCTGCACGCCATTCAGCGGTAACAGCATTGTAGCGCTCGTCGTCCGTAATCATACCACGACGGAATTGTTTGGTGATTTGTTCTACACGTTTGTGTGATTCTTCGATGATTTCAGCCTTGTCATCAACGACTGGGATATCGGCAATACCCACTGTCAATCCCGCAAGAGTTGAGTGGTGGTAACCGAGGTTCTTCATGCGGTCAAGTAGGGCAGAAGTTTCTGTCGTACGGAAACGTTTGAAGTTTTCAGCGATGATATTCCCAAGATTTTTCTTCTTGAATGGAGGGTTGAGTTCAAGATTGCTGATTGCTTCCTTGATATCTCCACCAAGTGGCAAGAAGTATTTAGCTGGAACACCTTCTGTTAAGTTAGCATTTGTAGGTTCTTGCAAGTAAGGTAGACCCTCTGGCATGATGTCATTGAAGAGGATTTTACCAACCGTTGTCAGCAAGACCTTGTGTTTTTGCTCTTCAGTCCATGGTTTGTTAAGGCTATCAGTCGCGATACCTACACGTGAGTGGAGGTGTACATAACCATTGCGATAGGCCATAACAGCTTCGTCACGATCCTTGAAGACCATTCCTTCACCTTCACGACCAGCTTCTTCCATAGTCAAGTAATAGTTACCCAAAACCATATCCTGAGATGGAGTAACAACTGGTTTACCATCTTTCGGATTCAAGATGTGCTCAGCAGCCAACATCAAGATACGAGCTTCTGCTTGGGCTTCTTCTGAAAGCGGTACGTGGATGGCCATTTGGTCTCCGTCAAAGTCGGCATTGTAGGCTTCACAGACAAGCGGGTGCAAGCGAAGGGCCTTACCATCAATCAAGACTGGCTCGAAGGCTTGGATACCCAAACGGTGAAGGGTCGGTGCGCGGTTCAAAAGTACTGGGTGTTCTTTGATTACTTCTTCAAGGATATCCCAGATACGTTCATCTCCACGTTCCACCAAGCGTTTAGCTGCCTTGACGTTTTGCACGATGTCGCGGGCAACGATTTCACGCATGACGAATGGTTTAAAGAGCTCAATCGCCATTTCACGTGGCACACCACATTGGTACATCTTAAGAGTTGGACCAACGGCTATAACGGAACGTCCTGAGAAGTCAACACGTTTACCGAGCAAGTTTTGACGGAAGCGTCCTTGTTTACCTTTGAGCATGTGGCTCAATGATTTCAGTGGACGGCTACCTGGTCCTGTGATCGGACGACCACGACGACCGTTGTCAATCAAAGCGTCAACTGCTTCTTGAAGCATACGCTTCTCATTTTGAACGATGATACCTGGTGCATTCAACTCAAGCAAACGGGCCAAACGGTTGTTACGATTGATAACACGACGGTAAAGGTCGTTCAAGTCAGATGAGGCAAAACGGCCACCATCCAACTGCAACATTGGACGGAGATCTGGTGGAATAACCGGAAGGATGTTAAGAATCATCCATTCAGGTTTGTTTCCAGACTTGTAAAAGGCATCCAAAACATCCAGACGACGGATGGCTTTGACACGTTTTTGTCCAGTAGCTGTTTTCAACTCTTCTTTGAGTTCAGCAATTTCTTTTTCAAGATCTACTTGTTTCAAAAGGTCTTGGATGGCTTCGGCACCCATCTTAGCAACGAATGATCCATAACCATACTCACGCAAGCGCTCACGGTATTCGCGCTCTGTCATGATAGACTTGTGCTCAAGGGGTGTATCCTTCGGATCAATGACCACATAAGCCGCAAAGTAGATAACTTCCTCGAGGGCACGAGGACTCATATCAAGGGTCAAGCCCATACGGCTTGGAATCCCCTTGAAATACCAGATGTGAGATACAGGAGCTTTCAACTCGATGTGCCCCATACGCTCACGACGAACTTTTGTACGCGTTACTTCAACCCCACAGCGGTCACAAACAATCCCTCTGTAGCGAATACGTTTGTACTTCCCACAAGCACATTCCCAGTCTTTTGTAGGACCAAAGATAACTTCATCAAAGAGTCCTTCACGTTCTGGTTTCAACGTACGGTAATTGATTGTTTCAGGTTTTTTGACTTCTCCATAAGACCATGAACGGACTTTGCTTGGAGAAGCTAGGGTGATTTGCATACTTTTAAAACGATTTACATCAACCACTATTTCTTCCCTTTCTATTCTAAGTGAACTGCTTATTCTTGGTCAGCAGCTTCTTCTGTTGCTTCCGCTTTTGCAGTTTCTTCAGCTTCAAATGCTGCTTTTGCATCTTGGGCTGCTTTTTCGCGGGCTTTTTCAAGGTCATCTACGTGGATGACATCTTCATCCATTCCTTCATCTAGGTCACGAAGTTCCACTTCTTGATCATCTTCGTCAAGGACACGCATGTCAAGACCAAGAGATTGCAATTCTTTCACAAGAACTCGGAAGGATTCTGGGACACCTGGTTTTGGAATTGGTTTTCCTTTTGTGATAGCTTCATAAGCTTTCAAACGTCCGTTGATATCGTCAGACTTGTAAGTCAAGATTTCTTGAAGGACATTTGATGCACCGTAGGCTTCAAGAGCCCAAACCTCCATCTCACCGAAACGTTGTCCACCAAACTGAGCTTTACCTCCGAGTGGTTGTTGGGTAACGGTTGAGTATGGTCCGACTGAACGCGCGTGCAATTTATCATCAACCATGTGGTGGAGTTTGATCATGTACATGACACCAACTGATACACGGTTGTCAAACGGCTCACCTGTACGTCCATCGTAAAGAATCGTCTTAGCATCGCTATCCATACCTGCTTCTTTAACGGTTGACCAAAGATCTTCAGAACTTGCTCCGTCAAAGACTGGTGTTGCAATGTGGATACCAAGAGTACGAGCCGCCATACCAAGGTGGAGCTCCATAACCTGTCCGATATTCATACGTGATGGCACCCCAAGTGGGTTCAACATAATGTCGACTGGAGTTCCATCTGGAAGGTAAGGCATGTCTTCTACAGGAACGATACGAGAGACAACCCCTTTGTTTCCGTGACGTCCGGCCATCTTATCTCCGACCTTGATCTTACGTTTTTGAGCGATGTAGACACGAACCAACATGTTAACACCTGATTGCAACTCATCTCCATTTGCACGTGTAAAGATCTTAACATCACGAACGACACCATCGGCACCGTGAGGTACACGAAGAGAAGTGTCACGCACTTCACGAGACTTGTCTCCGAAGATAGCGTGCAAGAGACGTTCTTCAGCTGAGAGGTCTTTCTCACCCTTAGGTGTGACTTTACCTACAAGGATGTCGCCTTCCTTAACTTCCGCACCGATACGGATAATACCCATTTCGTCAAGATCTTTAAGGGCATCTTCCCCAACGTTTGGAATTTCACGAGTAATTTCCTCAGGTCCAAGCTTTGTATCACGTGTTTCTGATTCGTATTCTTCGAGGTGGACAGATGTATAAACATCGTCTTTCACCAAGCGTTCGCTCATGATAACGGCATCCTCGAAGTTGTAACCTTCCCAGGTCATGTAGGCAACGATTGGGTTTTGTCCAAGCGCCATTTCCCCTTTTTCCATAGAAGGTCCGTCAGCGATAAAGTCGCCTTTTTCAACGACATCGCCGACCTTAACGAGGGTACGTTGGTTGTAGGCAGTACCTGAGTTAGAACGACGGAATTTTTGGATGTGGTAAACATCCAATGAACCATCTTCACGGCGTACTTCTACCTTGTCAGCATCTGCGTATGTAACTTTACCATCATACTGAGCAATCACAGCCGCTCCAGAGTCATGAGCTGCTTGGTATTCCATACCAGTACCAACGTAAGGTGCTTTTGGATCAATCAAAGGCACAGCCTGACGTTGCATGTTGGCACCCATGAGGGCACGGTTGGAGTCATCGTTTTCCAAGAAAGGAATACATGCTGTCGCAACAGCGACTACTTGTTTGGGTGACACGTCCATGTAGTCAACAACATTAGCTGGATACTCTTGGTTGACCCCTTGATGACGTCCCATGACAACTTTCTCAGCAAAAGTACCATCTTCGTTCAGACGTGAGTTAGCCTGCGCCACAGTAAATTCATCTTCTTCATCGGCTGTCAACCAAACGATTTCGTTAGTGACAACACCTGTTTCACGGTCAACTTTACGGTATGGTGTTTGAACAAATCCATACTTATTCAAGTGTCCGTAAGATGACAAGTTATTGATCAAACCGATGTTAGGTCCTTCAGGTGTCTCGATTGGACACATACGACCATAGTGAGTATAGTGCACGTCACGTACTTCATATCCAGCACGATCACGAGTCAAACCACCAGGTCCTAAGGCTGACAAACGGCGTTTGTGAGACAACTCAGAAAGCGGGTTGTGTTGGTCCATGAACTGCGACAACTGTGATGAACCAAAGAATTCTTTAACCGCAGCTGTTACAGGACGGATATTGATGATTTGTTGTGGTGTCAAGACTTCATTGTCTTGAACAGACATACGTTCACGGACATTACGTTCCATACGAGAAAGCCCAAGACGTACTTGGTTGGCAAGCAATTCACCAACTGCACGGATACGACGGTTTCCAAGGTGGTCGATATCATCCACACGGCCGATACCTTCCGCCAAGTTGAGGAAGTAGCTCATTTCAGCAAGGATATCCGCAGGAGTTACAACACGAACCTTGTCGTCTGGATTAGCATTTCCGATGATGGTTACAACACGGTCTGGGTCCGTTGGGGCAACAACCTTAAATTTTTGAAGCACAACTGGTTCTGTCAGAACAGCTGCATCGTTTGGAATATAAACGATCTTGTTCAAGTCGCCATCCAAGTGACTCTCGATACTTTCAATCACGCTACGAGTCATAACGGTACCAGCTTCTACCAAGATTTCTCCTGTTTCAGGGTCTACCAATGGCTCCGCAATGGTTTGGTTAAGCAAGCGTGTCTTGATGTTCAATTTTTTATTGATCTTGTAACGACCAACAGCTGCCAAATCATAGCGACGTGGGTCGAAGAAACGTGCCACAAGCAAGCTACGTGAGCTTTCAGCAGTCTTAGGCTCACCTGGACGAAGGCGTTCGTAGATTTCTTTCAAAGCCTCGTCTGTACGAGAGTCCATTGGATTCTTGTGGATATCTTTTTCAACAGTATTGCGAACCAACTCACTATCACCAAAGATATCAAAGATTTCATCATCACCTGAGAAACCAAGCGCACGAACCAAGGTCGTAAATGGAATCTTACGAGTACGGTCGATACGAGTATAAGCGATGTCTTTTGAGTCGCTTTCAAGTTCCAACCAAGCTCCACGGTTAGGGATAACAGTAGAACCGTAACCCACTTTACCATTCTTGTCTACTTTGTCGTTAAAGTAAACACCTGGTGAGCGGACCAACTGAGATACGATAATACGTTCACCACCATTGATGATGAAAGTACCCATTTCGGTCATGATTGGGAAATCACCAAAGAAGACTTCTTGAGTCTTGATTTCGCCTGTTTCTTTATTAATCAAGCGGAAGGTTACAAAAATTGGTGCTGAGTAGCTAGCATCGTGGATACGAGCTTCTTCGAGCGTGTATTTTGGTTCCTTGATTTCATAGCCAACAAATTCCAACTCCATTGTGTCTGTGAAGTTTGAAATTGGCAATACATCTTCAAATACTTCCTTAAGTCCGTGGTCTAGGAAATCTTTGAATGAATCCGTTTGAATTTCAATCAAATTTGGTAAGTCAAGAACTTCTTTGATTCTTGAAAAACTACGACGGGTACGATGTTTCCCGTATTGAACGTCATGTCCTGCCAAGATGATTCTCCTTTGTAAATAAGTTCCAAGCCTTGTCAATCAGGCTTTTCTAATCGTCATATGGTTATAAAAAACCTTATCACCATGTCCCTTCGATGAATTTTCAGAATCTTTAAATCTTTGTTACAAGCACTCGAAAACCTGAAAAAAAGCACAAAAAGAGCAGCTAAATCCGACTTTTTCAGAAGATTTAACTGCTGTGAGTCCTGTCTGGACAATATTTCAGACAAAACCTACGACAAATGATTACTCATATTATACCTTATTTAGCTAGATTTTTCAAGGTTTTTTTACTATTTTTTAAACAATCTTTTCCTATGTATTATTGCTAAATTTCGAGTTCAAGTTAGCCAACAAGCAGAAATTCTCTGGGAGACTTGTAGTCCAAGCATTTTTTAGGATAGTTGTTAATCCAATTTTCGATGAAGGCGACTTCCTTAGGAGTCGTTTTCTTAGTACCTTTTCTAGGATAAAGGGGATTCTGTTTGTTCAATCCCAATTTTCCATGATGAATCCAGTAGTAGATGGTTGACATTCCCAATGTAAGACCCTTAACCTTGACCATCATTTCAGGAGACAACTTTTGGTTATGATAGTGGAGAATCTTTTGTTTTAGTTCTTTGGTCAAGATTGATTTCTTCACGAAGCGCTTCCGATTGGTTTCATAAAGCATTTGAGCATAGTCGGCAGAATAAATCTTTTTGAATCGTCCCTTTCCTAGACATTGCAGGACTGTCCCACGCTTGATTTCATTGTGGATGGTCTGAGGAGCTTTTCCAAGTAGAGAGGCTATTTCTCTATTTGATTTCCCTTCTATTTTCCATCGTTCGATTAAGCGACGACTATGGATTGTCAAGTGTTTAGCTTTTGTAGTATAATTGATTTGCATCTCTGTACCTTTCTTGTGTTTGTGGTGAACAACAAGTATAACACAGAGGTGTTTTCTTATGCCTCTATGATCTTTCATTTGACAACATCTTCAAGCCTATTATCAAATGAAATCAGTAGCTAACTATAAGTTAGTTAAATCATTACATTTTTAGGAAGGCTAGGTGGGGCTCTATAATATTTGTAGTGGGTAAATCCCCTATGGATATTATGGAGCCTCTTTTGTTGTAGAAAAAAAGTCCCATAAGATCTATAATGAAAAGCGACCAAACCATCATTACAAAGAATCATATGGAACCATTACATTTTATCACAAAACTACTCGATATCAAAGACCCTAATATCCAAATTATGGATGTTGTTAATAGAGATACCCACAGGGAAATTATTGCTAAACTGGACTACGACGCCCCATCTTGTCCTGATTGCGGAAATCAAATGAAGAAATATGACTTCCAGAAATCTTCTAAAATTCCTTACCTCGAAACAACTGGTATGCCTACAAGAATTTTTCTGAAAAAGCGTCGTTTCAAGTGCTATCAGTGCTCGAAAATGATGGTCGCTGAGACTTCTATCGTCAAGAAAAATCATCAAATCCCTCGTATTATCAATCAAAAGATTGCTCAAAAGTTGATTGAAAAGACTTCTATGACCGATATTGCTCATCAGCTGGCCATTTCAACTTCAACTGTCATTCGCAAGCTCAATGACTTCCGTTTTAAACATGATTTTTCTCGTCTCCCTGAGATTATGTCTTGGGACGTTGAAACAGTCAGAGGAGTGACTGTTTCAATCGGGAGATGAAGATGAGTTTCATTGCGCAAGATTTTGACAAGCTTAATATCATCACCGTTCTTGAAGGCAGGACACAACCTGTCATCCACAATCACTTTCTTCGCTACGATCGAGCTATTCGTTGTCAGGCGAGAATCATTACAATGGATATGTTTAGCCCTTACTATGCCTTAGCTAAACAGCATCGCTTTCGAATTTCTAGGCTCAGGCTGAAACAGTCTCCCAGACTGTTTAAATCCCATGTGCTAAAATCGTTCTAGATCGTTTCCATATTGTCCAACACTTGAGCCGTGCTATGAGTCGTGTTCGTGTTCAAATCATGAATCAGTTTGAGCGAAATCCCATGAATACAAGGCTATCAAACGTTACTGGAAGCTCATTCAACAAGATAGTCGTAAACTCAGCGATAAGCAATTTTATCGCCCTACTTTTCGTATGCACTTGACGAATAAAGAGATTTTAGATAAACTATTGAGCTATTCAGAAGACTTGAAACACCACTATAAGCTCTATCAGCCCTTGCTTTTTCACTTTCAGAATAAGAAACCAAAGAAATTTCTCGGACTCATTGAGGACAATCTAAAGCAGATTCATCCTCTTTTTCAAACTGTCTTTAAAATCTTTCTTAAGCATAAAGACAAGATTATCACCGCCCTTGAATCACTCTATTCCAAAGCCAAACTAGAAGCAATCAATAATCTCATTAAACTTATCAAACGAAATGCCTTTGGTTTTCGGAACTTTGAAAACTTCAATAAAAGAATTTTCATCGCTCTCAACATCAAAAAAGAAAGGACGAAATTCGTCCTTTCTCGATCTTAGCTTTTCTTCAATCCACTACAGTTGACAAAGAGCCAAAAAAAGATACCCACTTAAGTATCTAAGTCAATAAATCAATCGGGAAGACAGGATTCGAACCTGCGACACCTTGGTCCCAAACCAAGTACTCTACCAAGCTGAGCTACTTCCCGAGTTAAATAGAAAAAATGCACCCTAGAGGATTCGAACCTCTAACCGCCTGATTCGTAGTCAGGTACTCTATCCAGTTGAGCTAAGGGTGCTCATTATTATATGCCGAGGACCGGGATCGAACCGGTACGATCGTTTCCAATCGCAGGATTTTAAGTCC